>USCS01000001.1 GCA_900552875.1 uncultured Collinsella sp.
CAGGTCGAGCACGCGCTCGTACTCGTCATCGCGCTCGAGCCCCAGCCTGGTCTTGACCGACACCGGCAAGGGCGAGCGCTCGCATATGTCGCTCAAGAACACCTCGAGCTCATCCAGGTTGCGCAAGAAACCCGACCCCTTGCCCTTGGCAACGACCGTTCCCGAGGGACATCCCAAGTTAAGGTTGACCTCGTGGTATCCCATGTCGGCGAGCACCTGCGCCGCCCACACAAACTCATCCGCGTTCTTGGACATGAGCTGGGGCACCACGTTAAGCCCCTGGTTGTTGGCAGGATCGACCTCCTTAAACGCCTTGCCGCCAAAGCGATTGCCCACCCGCGGCGGCGGCAAAAACGGCGTGTAGTAGCAGTCGAGCGCACCAAAGCATTCTGCATGCACGCGGCGGAACACATGCCCGGTAATCCCCTCCATGGGGGCCAGCGATAGAATCATCAACATCAACTTTCAAATCAATGTGACAAAGGGACCGTCCCTTTGTCACATTTGTACATCATTCGAGTGTTTATTTTGGCACAGCGGCGCAGGCAATCCCATGCATGTTATTCGTCCTTGGGCAGCGGCTTCATGCTCCAAAAGATGACGTTCATAATGATGACAATCACCAGGACAACGCCATTGGCCACCCAAAAGCCCATGTTGAGCCCAAGCCACTCCGTAGTCCCAAACAAATCGATCCAAATCTGAGCCCAGTTCATGTAAACGCTCCTCTCTACATCGAAGTCAGCTACAGCAACTCGCCGTAACGCTTGACATAGGCCTTCTTAAGGCTCGTCGCCAGCGCCATGTACAGCAAGATGCACGGAATCAGGAACAAGAAGTACTCGACGGGCAGTGCTCCCAGACCCAGCGTGGGGCCAAGCGGGCAAAACGGGATCAGCGTGAGCAGTGCAATGCCGGTCATCGTGAGCAGCATCACCGGAGCCGAGGCACGGCTCTGGATAAACGGCAACTTGGGCGTGCGAATCATATGGATAACCAAGGTCTGGCTCCACATGGACTCGACGAACCAACCAGCCTGGAACAGCGCGATGTAGGCCAGCTGTATCTGCTCCAGCATGGCGCCCGAGTAGACGCTCGCCAGCTCGTTGAACAGCACGCCGTGGCTCACAAACAACGGGCAGAAGACAAAGTACATAAAGATGTAGGTCATAAAGTCGAAGATGGAGCTAGTGGGGCCGATCCAGATCATGAACCTGCCGACACTCGAGGCATCCCAGGTACGTGGCACGCGCAGGAACTCCTCGTCCACGTTGTCCCAGGGAATCGCCAGGCAGCTGCAGTCATAGATCAGGTTGAGCAGAATCAGCTGAATGCTCATCATGGGCAAGAACGGCAGCAGGGCAGACGCGGCAAGTACGCTGAACATGTTGCCGAAGTTGGAGCTCGCGGTCATCTTGATGTACTTGATCATGTTGGCGTAGGTCTTACGCCCCTCGACGATGCCCTCCTCGAGCACCATCAGGTCCTTCTCGAGCAAGATGATGTCGGCGGACTCCTTAGCAACGTCGACGGCCGTGTCGACCGAGATGCCGATGTCAGACGACTTCATGGCTGAGGCGTCGTTGATACCGTCGCCCATATAGCCCACCACATGCCCGTTCGCACGCAGGACGGAAACGACGCGCGACTTTTGGTCGGGCGTGAGCTTGGCGAAGACCTGCACATCCTCGGCCCGGCGAGCGAGCTCGGCGTCATCCATGTCAGCGATGTCACTGCCGAGCAACATGTTGTTGACCTGCAGCCCCACCTGTTTGCAGATGGTACGCGTAACCTTCTCGTTGTCGCCAGTCAGGATCTTGGTGGCAACGCCGTGATTGCGCAGCGCCTCGATCGCATCGGCCGTCGACTCTTTGGGCGGATCCAAAAAGGCCAGGTAGCCGATTAGGACCATGTCGCGCTCATCCTCGGCGCTAAAGGCACCGGCGGGTGACGGGTTGGACTTTTGAGCAATCGCCAGCACACGGAAACCGTCGTCATTAAGGTCGGAAACTGTCGCCAGAATGCGCTCGCGCACCTCGTCGTCCAGCACATGAACGCCGCCGTCGATCTCGGCATGCGAGCACACCGACAGCATTTCCTCGACCGCGCCCTTGGTAACCATCTGGGTCTTGCCGCTGCGATCGCGCACCACCGTGGTGAGGCGACGGCGCGTAAAGTCGAACGGCACCTCATCGACCTTCACGTAGGCCTCGGAAAGATCGGTGAGACTCGGGTCGTTTTGCTCCTCTTCCTCCGTGCACTTGATGATCGCCAGATCCATCAGATTCTTGTAGCCCGTCTGGAAATAGCTGTTGAGGTAGGCGTGGCGCAAAACGCGCGAATCCTCCTGGCCGTCGATGTTCCAGTGATACTCCAGCACCACCTGGTCCTGCGTAAGCGTGCCGGTCTTGTCGGTGCACAGCACGTCCATCGCGCCAAAGTTTTGAATCGAGTTGAGGTTCTTAACGATCGTCTGCTTTTTACTCATGGCAACCGCGCCCTTGGCAAGGCACGTGGTAACGATCATGGGCAGCATCTCGGGCGTCAGACCCACGGCAATGCTGATGGCGAACAGGCCGGCATCGAGCCAATTGCCCTTCGTGACGCCGTTGATCAAAAAGACAAACGGAACCATTACCATCATAAAGCGGATGAGCACCCACGAGACGCTGTTGACGCCCTTGGAAAAGCTCGTCTCCGCAGCGTCGTCGGACAGGCTCGACGCCATGGAACCAAACAGGGTCTGCTCGCCCACGCTAAAGACGAGCGCCGTCGCGCTGCCCGATATCACGCTGCTGCCCATGAGGGCAATGTTCTCGAACGACGTGGCCGAATCGGACTCGGTGCAGGTCGTGGGGACCTTCTCGACCGGCTCGCTCTCGCCCGTCAGGCTGGCCTGGCCCACAAAGAGGTCCTTGGCCTCGATAATCCTCACGTCGGCGGGAATCATGTCACCGGCGGACAGATGCACGATGTCGCCGACCACCACGTCGTCGATGGGAATCTCGGTCCTGGGGACATCCTTGCGGGTGACCGTCACGGTGGTCGTGATCATGTCGAGCAGCTTTTCGGCCGCATTGCCGCTACGCGCTTCCTGGACATAGCGCAGCGTGCCCGAAAGAACCACCATCGTGGTGATGATAATCACCGTCAGCGGGTCAAAGTCCTCCGGCGTGTTGCCCATCATCGACAACGCCGGGAATATCATGTCCGTCGTTGCCGAGATAATGGCTAGGAAAAACAGGATTGCCGTAAAGGGATTGACGAATGCATCCGCGAGCTTGCGGACAAGCGACTTTTTCTTGCCGCGCGTGACCACGTTGCGTCCGTTATCGGCCTCGCTGTGCGCGACCTCGTCGCGGTCCAGACCACCCAGGTTCGAGCCCACCCAGGACATGGCGTCCATCAGCGGGATAGTTGCCGCATGCTGGATGCGGCCCTCTGCACGATGCCTGATCAGTTCGTTTTGCGCCTGGACTGCAGATGGCGTATGGCGCATATTCAGCTTCTTCAATTGCCTTGCTCCGTTCTGTCGATCGGATGCAGAGCCGTCTAGCCGCGACGCCCGCCATTAAGGTGGACCTGCGCCGGCAGACATCGCCCTGCCTTGCTGGTACTGTCACTGCCGCTCACGGTCCTCACCTTCCCTTCGCGTCTGCGACTGTCCTTAGAATAGAAAAGCCGCAAGACCGGGCACATGGCTGGTTTCTTGCGGCTTTCTTGCGATTTGGCAAGGATTGTCAGAGTGGCTTTTGGGGTCGATAGAAGCGGACGATTCAACGCGTTACTCGGCTATTTTATAGCCCACACCCCAAACAGTTAGCAGGTACCGGGGATTGTCGGGCTCGGGTTCAATCTTCTTTCGGATCTTGCGGACAAAGGCCATGATGTTACTGTCATCGAGCAGATATTCGTCTTGCCATACAGCGCGATAGATTTCCTCTTTGCTAAAGACTGTGCCCCGGTTGCTCGCCAAAAAGGCCAGGATATCGAATTCTTTGGGCGTGAGCGAAACGGGCGCGCCCGACACTTTAACGGTGCGCGAAGCCAGATCGATGGAAAGATCGCCGATAACGATGGGCTCCGCAGCGGCACTTGTCTGCGAGCCGGCAACTGTCAGTTCTATGGCGGTCAGCCCGCCCGATGCGATATCGGCAAACACGGGTGCAAGTTCGAGAGCGGCGGCGCTACCGGACGAGAACAGCGCGTTGCTGAGCTCGGCGGCCTCTGCCGGCGTAATCGCTATGTTGGTTCTGTTGGTACGCATAGAACCGCCCTAGAACAGACTGCTCGAGCGGGACAGGTAAACCCGCTTGATCGTCGAAACAACAACAAGATACAACACGCTCAGCAGTGCAACGATGCCCAGATACCACATGGGCAGCGTGACAAGGCCGAGCAGTTGCGCGGCAGGACTCAGCGCGAGAAGGGCCGAGGCGATAAGCATGGTGGCGACCATTATCACGAGCGGACGACACGGCCGGTCCCCGTCGCGAACATTGCGCGCTCGCAAGACGAGGAGCACGAGCGATTCGGTCCAAGCGCACTCCAGTAACCATCCGGTCTGGAAGGTCGCGATAAAGGCCGCCTGGCCCGCAGCACTCAACGTGACAAAGGACCCACCGCACACCGCGGGGCAAACGCCCAAGAGTAAAATGGCAAACGTGATGATGTCAAACGCCGAACTCGCGAAGCCAAAGTGAAGCATAAAGCTGCCGAGGCCCTTGCCCGACCATGCCTTGGGACGGGCGATCTCCGCATCGTCGACGTTATCCCACGAGAGCGCCAGGCAGGTGGCGTCATAGCACAGGTTGAGCAAAAGCAGCTGAGCGGCGGTTGCCGGCAAAAACGGCAGGAAGATACTCGAGGCGGCAACCGAGCAGATATTGCCAAAGTTGGAACTCGACGCGATGCGAATGTACTTGGAAGCGTTGGCGAACGAAGTCCTGCCTTCGCTGACGCCCTCGGCGACCACGCCCAGGTCGCGCTCGAGCAGTACCAGATCGGCAACCTTTTTGGATTCCGCTGCCGCCGAGTCCACAACGATGCCGACATCTGCCGACGTAAGCGCCGGCACATCGTTCACACCATCGCCGATATAGCCGACCGTATGGCCAGAGAGTCGAATGAGACTGACAACGTGAGCCTTTTGCGCGGGCGTGAGCTCGGCAAACACACGAGTACGCCCCACGCGAACAAGCGCCTCGGACTCCTCCATGGCATCGAGCATGCTGCCGGTGATAACGCTATCGGCAGGAATGCCCAGGCGCGAACAGGTTGACCGGGCAACCGAAGCCGAGTCGCCGGTAAGCACGCGCACCTCAACGGAAAGGTCGGACAGCGCGCGCACGGCGGCGCGAGCGCTTGCCTTGGGCCGATCGAAAAAGCCCAAAAAGCCGCAGAGCACCAGGTCACCCCAGTCCGAAGACGTTGTGCTGTAGGCAACGGCGAGGACCTTGATGCCGTCGGCACGCATGTCCTCGGCAACCTCATAGGCGCTCTGGCGGCCCGCGGCGTCCATGGGGACGAGTTCCCCTTTAAAGTTGGCCCAGGCACAACGAGCGCAAACACTCTCGACCTCGCCCTTTACGATGGTCAAGTGATTGCCAGGGCGAGTCTGCAGCCCCAGGCAACCAAGCGCCCCAGGCATGGCATCGAGCTTAACACCCGAAGCCTTGGTGACGTGGTCGAAAGGATCAGATGCGTGCAGGGTAAATGCGCCTGCGAGGTCTTTGGCGGCGAGACGCAACTCGGGCGCGGCGCACGCGTCGGCAATGGCCCGGTTGAGCTGGTTGGCGGCCGCCCCCTGGCTCGTACTCTCCAAATACGCCAGGTTGAGCGTTTGCTCGCTTTCGTTGCCCAGGATATCGGTATAGTACTCGAGCACCGCGGCGTCCTCGGTGAGCGTGCCCGTCTTGTCCACGCACACCACGTCCATGGAGCCCAGTGATTCCATGGCGTCAACGTTTTTAACAATGACCTGTTTGTTCTTAAGGCGATGCGCGCTGCCCGAAAGGCACACGCTTGTGACGACTGGCAGCATCTCGGGGACCAGGCCAACGGCCGTGCCCAGGGCAAACAGCAGGGCCTGCGGCCAGTCGCCCAGCACAAAACCTCGAATCATAATGACAAACGGCAGCACGATGAGCATGCACCTCACCAGGGCGGCACAGATGCTCCTGGCACCAGCGCCAAACTGCGTGCCTAGCCGAGCGCGCCGCGGCGATGTGGGCGGCTCCTCGGCAACGCGAGCGTGAACGGTTGCCGAAGCCTTTCCGTCAATGATGGTCGTTCCAGCACGGACGGCCTCCCCTTCTCGCTTGACGGTCTGACCGCTCTCGCCCGTAAGCGACGATTCGGAGACAAGGATGTGGTCGCCCTTGGCAAGGACCGCATCGACCGGGCAGAGCATACCGGCATACAGGCGAATCACATCGCCAGGCACGAGCTGGTCGGAATCGACTTGAATCCAGCAAGCGTCGACACGTTTCCAAACGGCCGCATGGTTCGCCTTAAACATGTGCCGGTCGAAGCTGCGCTTGGCTTCGTTTTCGTAGAACAGGCGCACCAGGCCGCCGACCAGCCACATCAAAAACAGCACGGCAGGTGCGAACACTCCTGTCTGGCCTTGCGCCTGCGGTACGACGTCGACCAAAAAGGCCAAGCCGGCAAGTGCAAGCAGCAGCGACGAAAACGGATTAAAGAACGATTTTTTAATCATCGAAGCCTCTTTCTAGCATGGCTTCGATTGTATCCGAGGCGTATACCAGCATCCCCGCCCCAGACCTTGCGACTTCCTTGCTTTTACGCGTGACAAAGTTTTGCTATTGCTCACTTGCGCCGCACTTGGGATGCAGGGTAAACAGTGAAGGAGCTGCAGAGCAGGCCTACGCTCCAGTTGCCGCTCAAAAACGCCGTGACCACGTCGCAGATATCCTTGCTCGCGCTCATCTTGGTTGGGGACATCGGCCTTCTGCTCATTGCGGTGAGTATCTTGCTCTATGCTCTTATCCAACGCTAGCCCAGACTGACGCGCCCCGCGCGCCGCAACGACCGCCACGACACCAAGGACCGGCAATGGCTACACTTTCCGAACAAGAACGCAAGCGCATCCGGCGATACTGCATCTACCCCAAGATTGCCGGTGCGGCGCTTGCCATGGCATTCGTGCTGCCATTTTTGATCATTCCCTTCGAAATGATTGACGACATCGTCTTTCATCACGAAGGCTTCCAAGAGACGGGTATGATGACCGCCCTGGTGCTCACCGCCATCGAGCTCGTCATATTCTGCTACTGCACGTTCGCGCCACGCTTTGGTATGCGCGGCAAGCAGTGGAAGAAAATGCAGCGCCGACTCGTCGTCGAGCAGACCGAGAAAGACCGCTCGGCACAAATCGCAGGCGTTGTCGGTACGCAGGCCGCCGCGCGCTTACTCAAGAACAGCGACAACGAGACCGCACGCAATCTGGGCAGCGCGGCAGAAGTCACCGCTGCCGTAGGCGCCGTTGCCACCGCAGCAGACGTGCTTACCGAGAGCTTCGCTAACGCAAAGGCCATGGCGGAGGCCTGCGGCTTGCCTATCCCCCGTGCAAAAAAGTGGATCATCGCGCTTGTGGCGCTACCCCTCGCAATCGTATGCGGTGCCTATATCCCGCAGCTGGCGCAGGGAAACACCGAGATGCAGGAGAACGCCGCGGCCGCGGCCGAGCAGATCGCCATCGCCCGCAAGACGTTAGAGCCCGCATGCGAGTACGTGTCTGCCGATGACCCTTACGAGCGATATCAAGATTACGGCTATCACGTCCGCGGCTACTTGCACGACGGCGACTCCGATACCCAGAAGACCTATACGTACCTGGATTTCGACAACAAGGGAACGCTCAAGGAAGTGAGTTACGTAGCAGAAATCGACCCCGATGCGAGCCTTGAGGACAACCTCGCCCGCATCGAGCTCGACTTTGACGAGCTTTCCTCTGTCGTCCAAACCGCAGACGTCAAGACCGTGAGCCCCGAGCTCCTAGCACCGCAAAAGCTCCCCGAAGAGTTTAGGCAGGCTTTCTTGAACGGTTCGCTCTACGAGAGAATCTCCATCAGGACGAGCGACGACCCCGTCAAAGCGTATTACTCGTTTGACACGGATCCCGAGGACGAGTTTGACGAGTACACCCATCCAAGCATCCGTATCACGTTGATGGGTAAAACGAGCTAGGCGCAGGAGGGGGGCTGCCCCTTCCCCCATGTGGCAAAGGGACAGCCCCTTTGTCACATTATTCCGAGCGCAGAGCCTCTACGGGGTCTTTCTTAGACGCGCTGCGGGCCGGCAACAAGCCAGCGACGACCGTCAGCACCACCGAGATCGCGATGAGCGCCAGCGCGTCCTGAACGGGCAGGCTCATCAGGTTGGGAACCTGCTTGGTCGCAAGCGCCCAGGCATTGACCGGGAGGCTCACGAGCACCACGACGGCGATGGCAAAAACGCCGGCGATAAGGCCCTCGATAAACGTCTCGGCGTTAAACACGTTGGCCACGTTGCGCTTCGATGCGCCAATCGCGCGCAGAATGCCAATCTCCTTTTTGCGCTCCAGCACGCTGATGTACGTGATGATGCCGATCATGATGGAGCTCACCACCAGGCTGATGCTCACAAACGCGATAAGCACCAAACTGATGGTGTTCACAATATCGGTCACCGAGCCCATGATGATGCCCATATAGTCGGTGTACGAGATTGCCTGCTCGTCGTGTCCGGCGGCTTTGACCTGCTTGTTGTACGCATCGATATGGTCGAGCACGCGTTCCTTGGCCTCAAAGTCGCGCGGGAAAATCTTGACGGAAATGGGGTCGGCCTCGTCCGCATAGCCCAGCGTGGTCAGATTGTTGTCGTAGGTGAGCTTCGACGCCTTTGCATAGCTCATCATGAGCGAGCTCAGATCCTCGGCGTCCATGTTGAAGTGGATGGCACGGGCAAACGCGCTCGCATCCACGTGCATGGCGCTCGCCAGGCTGGCAAAGGTCGACGACATCTGCGTCGCCATCTGATCCATAAGCCCCGCCGCTCCCGCTTTGAGCTGGGAAGACACCGTCGCTGCGATTCTGTTGCTGAGCGATTGCATCACCTGGTCCATAGCCTGCTGCAAATAGGGCGCGAGCTGTTTTTGTACGTAGTCGGTCATAGCCTGCTGCAGTCGCTCCGCCAGTGCGTCTCCGCCCAGCGCTTTGAGCTGCGCCAAGCATTGCTGCGCCGCAGCATCGTTCTCAAGATACGCCGAGAACGCAGCAGCGAGCTTCGATGCATCCTTAAGGTCCTCGGGCGTCAGCGCCTTAAACTGATTGGACTGCATAAAGCCAACAAACAGCCGGTTGGCAAGCGTGCCCACCTGCTGCATCTGCTCGGGCGTGAGTTCCAAGCCATCAAAGACACCCGAGAAATCGGGGGTCGGTGCCTTGGCCATGATGTCGCTGAAGTCGATGTCCTTGCCCACGCCCGAAAGGTCGATATCCAAGCCCGACAAATCGATGCCCGAAAGATCCATGCCACCGGCCGTACCCGAGAGTGCAGACATATCGAACGAGAACGCACTCTTGAGCGCCGCCTCGTCAACGCTGAACATGCTGCCCAGGTCCACGCCCTGCTTGGCCTCGCCTTGCAGCTCGTCGAACGTTTTGCCGGTAAAGACATCCGTCTCGGGATGAGCAAGCTGTTCCTGAACGATCTGCGAATCGGCAGCGCGCTCCATAAGTTGGCGAGTCAACGCGTGCGTGTAGGCAATACCCGGAGACAACGCACTGGCATTGGCAGTCTCGTTGGGACGCACCACGCCCACAATGCGCACGTCGATACCGTCGGCAACCTTGGCTGCCATAAAGTCGGTGTCGCCAGACATATCGGTCCACATACCGGTCTCTTCGTTTTTGCGATACGCATCGGCCGGCGACAACACCTTAAACGTCGTAGACAGCGCATCGTCGTAGGTAAAGTCGGCGGCGGTCTCGGGCGTTTCGACCTCGCCGTCAGCCGTCATAGCACTGTTAACCAGGTCGTTGAGCTCATCGATATCCAGCGCACCGATGCTATAGAGCGTGTAGTCGCCCACCGTACCGCGGCTCGAAAGCACCATCACGGCTTCGTTGGCGGACGTGGGCCAATGACCGGCGACGACGTCGTACTGGCTGTCGAGCAGGCTCTGGTCGTCAATCATCTCGTTGAAGACCGAGGTCCCCATGGACTCCATGCTCACCGTTGCCGCCGAGCTCGCGCCTCCGCTCATAGCCTCGGTCATCGCGTTGGGCACCAGGCGCACGGGCTTCTCGTCGCCCTTGCCCGCGCGATACACGACCGGCGTCACGCCGTAGCTGTACTGAATGGCGTTGACCTCTTTGTCGATGCCGTCGCCGCCATCGTCGAGCCACGCCTTAAAGCTCGTCATATCGTTGGACTTAACGCTCGCAAACATATCCTTTACGGCCGTGACCACAGGAATCTTATCGGTTCCTTTAGCCTTGCCGCCGGCACTGTCGTCGGATGAATCCACGTTTTCAGGCGAGTCATCATCCGCAGCCCCCTGTCCGCCCATCATGGACGACAGGTCGTAATCCTGCTTGGAGATGGTGAGCGGATAGCTCGAGAGCGTATCCTCCTCGACCTTTTTGATGTAGTTGTTCACGCCGTTGGAGAGCGCCAGAATCGCCGCGATGCCGATAATACCGATCGAGCCCGCGAATGCCGTCATAGCCGTACGGCCCTTCTTGGTCATGAGGTTGCGTGCCGAAAGCCCCAGCGCCGTCACAAAGCTCATCGAGGTTTTGCGCGTGGGCTTGGCTTCGCGACGCGCAGCCCCAGCGGCGTCGAAGGGGTCGGAATCGTCGGTGATCTTTCCATCTGCGAGATTGACGATGCGCGTGGCGTACTGGTACGCCAGCTCGGGGTTGTGCGTGACCATGATGACCAGGCGGTCGCGCGCAACCTCCTTGAGCAAGTCCATGACCTGCACGGACGTCGTCGAGTCCAGGGCGCCGGTCGGCTCGTCTGCCAACACGATCTCGGGGTCGTTAATCAGGGCACGGGCAATGGCCACGCGCTGCATCTGTCCGCCCGAAAGCTGGCTCGGACGCTTGTTCACATGCTCGCCCAGACCAACTGCCTCAAGCGCCTCGCGCGCACGCTGGCGACGCTCGGCATGGCCAACGCCCGTGAGCGTGAGCGCCAGCTCCACGTTTTCCAAAATGGTCTGATGCGGAATAAGGTTATAGCTCTGGAACACAAAGCCGATGCGGTTGTTGCGGTAGGCGTCCCAATCGCGGTCGCGGAAGTCCTTGGTCGAAATACCGTCGATGAGCAGATCGCCCGAGTCAAAATGATCCAATCCGCCGATGACGTTGAGCATCGTAGTTTTGCCCGAACCCGAAGGGCCCAGAATGGCCACGAACTCGTTGTCTCGAAAGGCCAGGCTCACGTTATCGAGCGCCACCTGCGTAAACGACTGCGTGACGTACCTTTTGCAAATATCTTTGAGCTCCAGCATGGACGGCAACCTCTCCCGCGCGGGTACACTCGCCCGCTCTCCCCCGCCGTTCGTATTCGACGCGTTTGTCCTACTCTATTCCGTTTTTTAGTCCACACCAGTGAGAAACGTCACGAACCGCGCCAAAACGAACGGGACGACACGCCACACAGCGCACCGTCCCGCACACAACATTGACAATGTGACAAAGGGACTGTCCCTTTGTCACATTCGTGTACTCAGCCTTTACTGCTCGCTATTCGCAATCGCCTGGTCAATAAGCTTGTCGAGCGCTGCGCGCTGCTCGGCGGAGCTGATGGCTCCCACGATGGGCTCCCCTACGATGTTGCCATTCTGATCGATGACATACGTTGTCGGGAACGAGAACAAATTTGACGTGAACTTACCGGCCTCGCTATCCGACTTGAACCAGATGTTCTTATACGTCACGCCCTTCTTGCTCAGCACGTCCTTGGCATCTGCAATCTCGCCCTTGTTGCCATCGAGCGTAAAGGAATTGACGCCCACGACCTGGCCGCCCTTCTCGGCAAGCTCCTGATTCAGTTTCTCAAGATCGCCCAGCTCGCCCACGCACGGCTTGCAAGTAGTGAACCAGAAGTTCATGACGGTGACCTTGTTCTTAGAGAACAGCTCGTCGCTGTTCACGTCGTTGCCATCCAGGTCCTTGCCCGTAAAGCTGGGGAACTTCGTCGCCTCGCTCGAAGCATTGGCACCAGCCGTCATGCCAGCGGTCGAAGCGTCGACGCTCTCGCCTGCACTCGGCGTGCTTCCACAGCCGGGGAACTCCTTCTCCAGGCTCTCGAGCTTGTCCTCGATCTCCTTAATCTGCTGTGCACCGGCCTTGAGTGTCTTAAGCTCATCCGCCGTGAACTCATCCTTGGCACCGTCGATGGTCTTGAGCAGAAAATCGCCGTAATTGCTGCCGTCCTCAATCATTGCCGAGTCTTTATTTGCTGCATTGAATACCTTTTCCCACAGCGCGTTATCACTCGAAAAGATCTCGTTCTCCTTCTGCATGAGCTTCGCATACAGCTCGGCGGCCTCGTCGGCATTGGCCGGCTTCTGCGCAGTGAGTTCTGCGATCTTAGGATTGGAGCTCGCAGATTCGCTCGCATTGCCACCGGGCGCCGAACATGCCACAAGACACAAGGCCAATACCGGCACCATAAACAGGGCCGCAATCTTAGAAAGCTTCATAGTCATTCCTCCGTTTTGTCGAAGCTTGTTTACTTTTTATCAGCGGTCAAGGGAAGCTTTTCCGCCGACACATCCAGGCCATAGCGATAGCTGATGGCATCGACGGGACAGGCCCCAATGCACTTTCCGCACCGGATGCATTCGGCATGATTGGGTGCGCGGACCACATCAACGTCCATCTGACAAACCTTTGAGCACTTGCCGCACGAGACACATTTGCATGCGTCAACCCGAATCCCCAGTAGGGACACCCTATTCATAAGCGCATAGAATGCGCCGAGTGGACAAATCCATTTGCAGAAGGGGCGGTAGAACAAAACACTCAGCACTACCACGGCAATGAGAACGGCAAGTTTCCAAGTAAAGAGCTGTCCCAACGCAGATCGAATGCCGGCATTGGCAATGGCCAGCGGAATGGCGCCCTCGAGCACACCCTGCGGACAGATGTACTTACAAAAGAACGGGTCGCCCATGCCCACGTCGTTAACCACCAAGACGGGTAGCAGCACCACGGCAAACAGCAACACGACGTACTTGATGTACGTGAGCGGCTTGAGCTTTTTCGTGGAGAACTTTTTGCCGGGAATCTTGTGAAGCAGCTCCTGCAGCCAGCCAAACGGGCACAGAAAGCCGCATACAAAGCGTCCCAGCAGCACGCCGAGCAAAATGAGCGTACCGGTAACATAGTAAGAAAAGTTGAACTTGGATGAACCTACTACCGACTGGAACGATCCGATGGGGCACGCACCCGATGCCGCGGGGCACGAATAGCAGTTAAGTCCAGGCACGCAGACGGTTTTTCCCGCGCCCTGATAGATGCCGCCTTTGGCAAAGTTCGGCAGGTGAATGTTGGTGACGAGCGTCGCCGCCGCCTGAATGAATCCGCGAAATCGAGCCAAAACATGCGACGCAGTGTTTTCTCTTTTATCCAATTCCGATACACTCCAAGCACAGCCTAATCGCTTTGGCCAGCACGGCATCTGCCTCGCCACGCATAACGCCAAAGCACACCATGGCAATTCCGACGATCAACAAAGCGACCTGTACCACGGGTTTTACCGCTTTGAACAACCTGACCACTCCTTTCGTTACGCGACCATTGGACCATATCGGCTATAAAATCCGTGTTAAGCGCGATTTGAAATGTGCAAGGAGACTGTTATGCGTATTTTGATCGTCGAGGACGAGCGGGCGCTGTGCGACGCAATCGCGCGCAGCTTGCGGAACTTGGCGTACAGTGTCGACTGCTGTCACGACGGACAGGAGGCGCTCGACCTACTGGACGTTGAGGCCTTCGACCTCGTGGTACTCGACCTCAACCTTCCCCGCATCGACGGCATGACCGTACTCAGGGAACTTAGGAAAACTGACTGCGAGACTAAGGTACTGATTCTGTCCGCACGTGGCGAAGTATCAGATAAAGTCGCCGGACTCGATGCCGGCGCCAACGATTACCTCACCAAGCCGTTTCATCTGGACGAGCTTGCGGCAAGGATTCGCAGCCTTACCCTAAGACGCTTTACACAAAGCGACGTAGTTTTAACCTGCGGAAAGCTCAGCTTTGACACCAAGGCGCGCATCGCTTCCGTGGACAGCGAGGCTTTATCTCTTACGCGCAAGGAAACGGGAATCTTGGAATACCTGATGCTTAATCAGGGGCGTCCGGTAAGTCAAGAGGAGCTTATCGAGCACGTTTGGGATAGCAGCGTAAACAGCTTTAGCAACGCAACCCGCGTTCATATCTCGTCACTCCGCAAAAAGCTACGCAGCGCTTTGGGATACGACCCGATTCGCAATCGGATTGGAGAGGGCTACGTTATGGAGGATAGCGAATGAAAAGGCTTTCGCTGCAATGGCGCATAACGATTATGACGGCACTGCTCACGTGTGCGGCGTGCGTGCTGACGAACTGCCTGGTCGGCTATACGGGCATGCGCTACATGGATGCCATCGGCAGTAACATCTCGGCCTTTAACGCAACCGGCGAAGATTCGCCCCAGGCGTTCGACCCAACGAAAGCGACCCCCGATGACAAGGTCACGATCGTCGTAAACGACGCACAAGAGTCTTTTGGCACGACAACCTGGTACATCACGGCTGGAGTCACACTCCTTGGCGGCGCGCTGGCATACTTTGCGAGCGGCCGTGCACTCAAACCGCTACGGGCTTTTGCAGCCCAGGTTGAGCGTGTGCAGCCTGACAACCTAAGCGAAATCAGACTCAGTGAAGATGTGCCCACCGAGCTACAGCGATGCAGCGCCTCTTTCAACGACATGATCGCCCGTCTTGGCGAAGGGTTCTCTGCGCAGCGTCAGTTTACCGGCAACGCCGCACACGAGCTGCGCACCCCGCTCGCCCTTATGCAAGCACAGATTGAACTATTCATCTCCGAGCGCTCCGGTCTGCAACCCGAAACAGCCGAGCTGCTCGGCCTGCTACAAGAACAAACCGAGCGCATGTCTCGAATGACCAAGGTATTGCTCGAGATGAGTGAGCTCCGCAGCGTTCCTTGCGAGGACGCTGTTGAACTTGGTCCCTTGTCCGAAGAGGTCCTCACCGACCTTGCGCCACTTGCCGAAAATAAGGGCATAGCCCTCAATTGTGCTGGGAACGCTTTAGTAATCGGGAGCGACACGCTCCTCTATCGGCTGGTGTTTAACCTAGTCGAAAATGCCATCCGTTACAGCCACCCCGGCTCGACTGTCAACGTCTCCATCTGCGACAACGACAGCCACGTGTTCCTGCGAGTCGAGGACCAGGGCCCGGGAATACCCAAGCAGTACCGTGAGAGCATCTTCCAACCGTTCTTTCGCCTGGATAAATCCCGCAGCAGGGCATACGGCGGCGCAGGACTCGGACTAGCGCTTGTTTGGGAGATTGCAGCGCTTCACGGTGGCACGGTAGAGGTCGAAACAAGTTCCGAGAACGGAACCACCATGCTCGTAAGCCTTCCAAAACGATCCGTAGCGTTAACCGAACAGTAAAACGAAAGGGGTCCCGAGCAACAGGAGTACAATTGCTGCTATTGTTGCCACCCGATGGGAGATGGAAGATGGACTGCGATGGCTACCCGCGCATTCCCATGCCGTTGATGTGCACCGCCTTTGTGCCGGGGCAGATTGACGCTGCGGTTGCAGGCATTTCCGACCCCGATTCGCGCGCCATTGCCACGGCAGAAGCGCTGTACTTTCGCGGACAGGCCACCCTCGCTGCCAAGACGGCGCGCCCCTATCTTGACGCCACCGACCCCGCACTGCGCTATTCTGCATGCCTTATCTGCGGATATGCCAGTCTGTCGCTCAACCGTATCGCCGATGCCCGCCGTTGCCTTGCGGGCATCCTCGATACGCCAACTGACGAGGAATCGCCCGCCGTCCACGCCACGCATATCCTGTTCGCCTCGGCCGCGAGCGTCCTGCTGCACCTGCCTTCCCCGCATTCCGCCGAAGAGTTTTATCCGCTTGCGGCGCATCTGCCCGAAGGCCTGCGACTGTTCGCCAGCTACGTGATGGCGCATGCCCTATACCTGCGCGGCGAATATGGCCGCAGTCTGGGCATGGCGGAAAACGCCCTGATCATGAAACAGGGAAGTTATCCCATCTCGGAGCTGTTCCTGCACCTGTCGGCTTCCATGGCATGCATGAGCCTCAAGGACATCGACGCCGCAAAGGCACACTTCGGAGCCGCTTGGGACGTTGCGCGTCCCGACGGCCTTATCGAGCTCGTTGGCGAGCACCACGGCCTTTTGCAGGGGCTTATCGAGGCGTGTCTAAAAACGCAATACCCTGACGACTTCGCACGCATCATCGAGATTACGTATCGATTCAGCTACGGCTGGCGGCGCATCCACAACCCCGATTCGGGCGAGGACGTGGCCGACGATCTAACGACCACAGAATTCACCATGGCCATGCTCGCCTGTCGTGGGTGGACCAACGCCGAAATCGCACGCCATATGGGAGTATCGCCGGGCACCGTCAAAAACCGCCTATCAGGAGTGTATGCCAAGCTTGGTATCGGAACTCGCGCCGAGCTGGTTGCCCACATGTTGCGCTAGCGGTCAGACTGCCCGACATATCGAAAGCGTCCCGGGGGCCCGACGCCTTCGCGCGCTCAAATTGGACATTTTGGCCATCGAACAGCACTACCGCCACGGGACACCTTCTCGCAAAGACAGCAACGTCCCCCTTACGGCAGTCGCTGCAGCACTCGCCTTGGCAGGCGCCGGCCTCGTAGCCTACAGCGCCCGCCGCACGGCACTCGAAACCGACACCGCCAATGAGGTCAATTCGGATAGGCCTCGCTAGCCCCTAGTTACATGTCATTATGAAAATCATGTCTGTCACTGCGCGCACGGTGTTCCGCTGTACCCGAAACCGCGCGAGGCACTGCTCCGCTTTTCGCACGCCAGAAAGGGCTGGCCCCGATAACTCGGAGCCAGCCCTGAGTCGTCTGACGTGGGGATCGCAGTCCGCTACTTGAGCTTCAGTGCCTCCATCATGGGCACGGCGGCGTCCCAATCGATCTTCCAGCCAATCGACACGCGGACGGTCTCGCCCGTCGCGGGAGACGTCGCAAACAGCGTATGGCCGTTGTCGGGACCGGTAAAGCGCAGCCACGTTATGCCGTTGTACTCGACCTGGTCGGTTGTTGTCTCCTTGCCTTCGTAGACCTGCTCTAGGCTTGCAACCTCTTCCTCCGGCGAACGCGGGAAGATACTGATGTGCAGGCGTCCTCCAGTCTCGTCGTGGAAGAAGTCTGCCTTTTCGTGCTCTTCGTTGGACGAATCCAGCGCGTACCCATCGGCAGCCTCGATACTGTACGATGCGCAATCGATGCCGGTCATATTGGCCGCATCACCAGAATCGGCCACACCGCCGGCAGCCTTGAACTCCTTGGTCTCGCATCCCGTGGTGTCAAAGTGCATGGCCTCATGATTCTTGGCGGGGGCGTAAGCGTCTACGAACTCGACAGTGATGGACCCGTAGTACGCCGTCTTGGGCGCCCAGAAATACACGTACTCAACGGTCTCGCCCGGGCCGATATCTGGCCTCTTGGAAAGATCGATGCCCTCGTGAAGCTCATCGGGAGCCTCGCTTGCAACGTAGTCGAGCACGGCCGCCTTGCCAGAAGTAAACAACGGGTCGCCTGCCTCAAGATCGCCCTGGGCAGCATGCACGTTAAAGGAGTTAAACGTCCTGTTCTTTGCATTGTTGTTGGTGATCTTGACGTGCAGGTAAAAGCCGTCCTGCAGCTTAGCGTCACCGCGATAGAACGTACCGTGAGCCACCGACTCATAGGTAATGCCAGCCACCTCGACCGTCTGCGAATCATAGGTCTTGGCCTTCTTGGACTTCTCCTGCACAGAGCCGTTCCCGCCCGAGCCACTCGGCGCATTGCCGCCGCAGCCAGCAAGCGTACACGCCAGCACGGCCGAAAGCACCACAGCGGGAATTCCTAACAGCAGCTTCCTTGTCACGGGCTTCATCATCCTCACCGCTCCTTTCGGCTTGCAGCTCATCCGTTGCCCGAGTCGCAAGTCGACTCCGTGACATCGGCTTCCACTATGAGCGTATGACGAAATGCGGCACAGGCGAAGTGACCCGTGGCCCAACTAGCAACCGCCCAGCATCCCCTATGGACCAAAAAGGCTCATATACGCACGCCCTCGGCCCATAAAATGAGACGCCTGTCCCAATGTTCGATTTGAGCCATCCACGCGGCACTTTTCGACAAACGTATCAAGCCGCAAACAAAATGAAGCGGGCTCATCCGTCTTCAAACTTACTCGGGCAGAAACGAGTAAGTGGAATTCATCGGTAAGGAGCGTGGGCTCACCCGCATTATTAAGAAGACCCTCAAGGCGCCCGAGCAGCGCAATGATTTAGATAGGCGTCCACCGCCCGCTATTCGACATCCGACCCCTCCCCCATCAGCCATCGGGCGAGGTCGACCACCTTAATCCCCTCATAATCAACAGCCTCGTGCTTTGTTCGCGCAATGACCATCTTGGGATACGCATCACGTATCGCAAGCAGAGGTGCCACTTCGCGCTCAAAGGTTTCCTGACGCGAAATGTCATCGCTAACTTGGATATACACTCGCTCATCGCGACGAATTGCCACGAAGTCGATTTCCTTCTTATAAAGCACCCCGATATAGATTTCCCAACCGCGTCTTAGGAGCTCTAAAGCGACCATATTTTCATATACATGCCCGAAGTCGAGTTTTTTAGCTCCAAGTTTTGCGTATCTGATTGCATGATCCGATAAATAGTATTTATCACCCGAAGCGAGGTACTTTTTACCGCCTACGTCATAGCGGCGCACTCGATAGAACGCAAAGGCCTGGCATAAAAATCCGAGGTACTGGGCGAGCGTTGCCACGGAAACGCGCGTTCCGGCAGCATCCAGCGCAGCCGCAATCCCACTAACAGAAGATATGTTACCGATATTGTCCATTAGGAAATCGCATGCACGTTCTAGTTGCACTTTGTTACGAACCCCATGCTTTTCTTCCACATCACGCAAAACCAAGACATCTAGCACGTTCGCAATATATCGATAGCGAGCTCGCTCGCTAGGATACAAATACGAGCCAGGCATTCCGCCCTCTCTCAAATATCGGTCAAGCGCTTCGTCCGGGTTATGAATTCCGTGATATGTCGAAAACTCAAGCAACGAGAACGGAAATACTTCGACCTCATATGTCCGCCCGCGAAAAAGCGTCGCCAAGTCACTCGAAAGCAAGAAAGCGTTGGAGCCAGTAACGTAGATATCGTATTTACCCGATGCATGAAGGCTGTTGACCGCTTTTTCGAACCCAACGCAAGTTTGCACCTCATCAATCATCACAATGTTATCGAGGCCCTCGCAATAGCTTTCCTCAACGTAGCGATGCAATGCTCGATAATCCGTTAGTTCCTCGAATTCGAGGAGATTGAAATTGATGCGGATAATATTGGCATCGGGGCCGGCCTCACGAATGCGATCGGCAAGAGCTTCCAGTAGAACAGATTTGCCGCACCTACGAATGCCGGTAATAACCTTGATGTCCGGCGTTCCCTTAGCGCCAAGAAGCGCTTCCATATATTGAGGACGTTCGATAATCTTCATATCATCACCGTTCTATTAAATAAAAGCTCTTCTGATTCGTTTTTGTTTAGTATATATGAGGTTCTACTAAATGGAATCAAATATCTATTGATTTCATTCAGCTATTTTTTCCAATATCGTATTATCAGTCTATATACTCCGAACGATTGTTCGATGGATTTCGTGTTGGTTGGAATCGCCTATGGGCTGGGCTATGCTACTTTGACTATCTATATGACTTAAACGCAGCAAAGGAGCACCGAGAGAGCGAGTATGGCAAAAAACACCGCAAACTATGGTAACGACAGTATCCGCCAGCTCAAGGACGAGGAGCGCGTACGCCTGCGTCCCGCCGTCATCTTTGGCTCGGACGGACTCGATGGCTGCGCGCATGCCGCCTTCGAGATTCTGTCCAACGCCGTTGACGAGGCGCGCCAGGGCTACGGCAAGCTCATCACCCTTACCGCCTTTCGCGATGGTTCCATTCAGGTAGAGGACAACGGCCGCGGCTGCCCGCTCGACTGGAACCCCTCCGAGAAGCGCTTTAACTGGGAACTCGTCTTTTGCGAGCTCTACGCCGGCGGCAAATACAACAATAACCAGGGCGGCGACTACGACTTCTCGCTCGGCACCAACGGCCTGGGCTCATGCGCAACCCAGTACGCCTCCGAATACATGGACGTCACGGTTTGGCGCGACGGCAACAAGTACTCCCTGCACTTTAAGAAGGGCAAGGTCGTCGGTGCCAAAAAGAAGGCACTCGAGATTGAGCCCAGCGACGAGGATCGCACCGGCACCACCATTAAGTGGCGTCCCGATCTTGAGGTCTTTACCTCCATCAGCATCCCCCACGACTGGTATCGCGAGACCATGCGCCGCCAGGCCGTGGTCAACGCCAACGTGACCTTCCGCCTGCGCATCGAGGGCGACGATGGCGAGTTTTCCGAAGAGGATTTTTGCTATCCCAAGGGCATCGAAGACTACGTGCTCGAGAAGGTCGGCACCGACTACCTCACCGAGCCTTTCTTTATCGAGGCCGACCGTCGAGGTCGCGACCGCGAGGACCTGCCCGACTACAACGTGAAGATTACCGCGTGCATGTGCTTCTCGCGCACCTTCATGATGCAGGAGTACTACCACAACTCATCGTGGCTCGAGAATGGCGGCTCGCCCGAGAAGGCCGCCCGCAGCGCTCTGACCAGCGCCATCGATGCCTACATTAAGCAACAGGGCAAGTACAACAAAAACGAGAGCGGCATCAAATGGCAGGACGTCCAGGACTGCCTGGTTCTGGTGACTAACTGCTTCTCCACCCAGACGTCCTACGAAAACCAAACCAAGAAGGCTATTAATAACCGCTTTATCCAGCAGGCTATGACGGCCTTCTTTAAGGAGCGCCTCTCGACCTACTTGATCGAGAACAAGGACGCCGCCAATAAGATCATGGAGCAGGTGCTCATCAACAAGCGCTCGCGCGAGAACGCCGAAAAGACGCGCCAGAGCATCAAGACCAACCTGCAGCAAAAGACCGACATGGCCAACCGCGTGCAGAAGTTCATCGACTGCCGCTCCAAGGACAAGAGCCGCCGCGAGATCTACATCGTAGAGGGCGACTCGGCAGCGGGCGCCATTCGCACGTCGCGCGATGCCGAGTTCCAGGGCGTTATGCCCGTCCGCGGTAAGATCCTCAACTGCCTGAAGGAGGACTATCCGCGCATCTTTAAGTCCGACATCATCATGGACCTTATGCGTGTGCTGGGCTGCGGCGTGGAGATCAAAGACAAGCGCATCAAGAACCTCGGCGCCTTTGACCTGGACAACCTCAACTGGAACAAGGTCATCATCTGTACGGACGCCGACGTCGACGGTTATCACATCCGCACGCTCGTGCTCACCATGCTCTATCGCCTGGTGCCCACGCTTATCGACGAGGGCTACGTGTATATCGCCGAATCGCCGCTCTACGAGATCAACTGCAAAGAGAAGACCTACTTTGCCTACACCGAGCTCGAGAAGAACGGCATCCTCAAGGAGATTGGCGACCAAAAGTGCTCCATCAACCGCTCCAAGGGTCTTGGCGAGAACGACCCGGACATGATGTGGCTCACCACCATGAACCCCGAGACGCGTCGCCTGATCAAGGTGGAGCCCGAGGACGTCACCAAGATGGAAACCATGTTCAACCTGTTGCTGGGCAACGACGAAGCGGGCCGCAAGCGCCATATCTCCGAGCACGGCAAGGAATACCTGGACCAGCTGGACCTGCAGTAGCAGCAAATCGATAACGACGGCCCATAAGAAGTTCAAGAGGATATCGTGGCAAAGAAGAAGACGAAGAACCAGCCCAAGAAAAAGCAGGTCAACGCCGAGAACGTCATCGGCCTGCACTCCGAGGTCACCGACCAGCCGATCACGCAGACGCTCGAGGTCAACTACATGCCCTACGCCATGAGCGTCAACGTCTCGCGTGCGTTCCCCGAGATCGACGGCTTTAAGCCCTCGCACCGCAAGCTGCTCTACACCATGTACAAGATGGGTCTGCTCAAGGGCGAGCGCCAGAAGAGCGCCAACATCGTGGGCCAGACCATGAAGCTCAATCCGCACGGCGATGCCGCGATCTACGAGACGATGGTGCGCCTGGCAACCGGCAACGAGGCGTTGCTCGCACCGTTCGTTGAGTCGAAGGGCAACTTTGGCAAGTACTATTCGGGCGACCTGAGCTACGCCGCTTCGCGTTATACCGAAGCCAAGCTCTCCCCCATCAGCGCCGAGATCTTCAAGGACATCGACAAGGACCCGGTCGACTTCGTCGACAGCTACGACGGTGCCATGAAGGAGCCGCGCCTGCTGCCCACCACGTTCCCCAACATCCTTGTCTCGGCCAACAAGGGCATCGGCGTCGCCATGGCGTCCGACATCTGCGGCTTCAACCTCAACGAGGTCTGCACCGCCACGATGCACTACCTGCAGGATCCCGATTGCGACCTGCTCGAGTACATGCCCATGCCCGACTTCTCGACCGGCGGCGAGATTATCTATCGCCGCGAGGAGATGGAGAAGATCGTCGAGACCGGCCTGGGCAGCTTCCAGATTCGCTCCCGCTGGCGTTGGATTCCCGAAGAGCGCATCATCGAGGTCTACGAGATCCCCTACACCACCAAGACCGATGTCATCATCGAGCGCATCGTCAAGCTCTCCAAAGAGGGCAAGGTCAAGGAGATCGCTGACATCCGCGACGAAACCGACCTCTCGGGCTTGCGCATCGCCATCGACCTTAAGCGCGGCGTCGACCCCGACAAGCTCATGGCCAAGCTCTATCGCTCGACCACGCTGCAGGATTCGTTCTCGTGCAACTTCAACGTGTTGGTCGATGGTTACCCTCGCGTTATGGGCGTGCGTCAGATCCTGCACGAGTGGGTCAAGTGGCGTATTGAGTCCACGCGTCGCCGCATTAACTTTGACCTGGGAAAAAAGTCCGAGCGCCTGCACCTGTTGCACGGCCTCGAGGCGATCCTGCTCGACATCGACAAGGCGATCGCCATCATCCGTGGCACCAAGCTCGAGGCCGAGGTCGTGCCCAACCTTATGCGCGGCTTCGACATCGACGAGACCCAGGCCGAGTTTGTTGCCGAGCTCAAGCTCCGCAACATCAACGAGGAGTACATCCTCAACCGCACCAAGGACATCGCCAAGCTTGAGGGCGAGATTGCCGAGCTTGAGGAGATCCTCTCCAGCGAGGAGAACATCAAGAAGGTCATCAGCGACGAGCTGGCCGCGGTCAACAAGAAGTATGTGATGCCGCGCCGCACGGGCAGGATCGAACCCCATGAGGTTATCGAGGTAAGCTTGGAGCCCGAGGTCGAGGAGTACCCGGTCACCATCATGCTCTCGCGCGACGGCTACCTTAAGAAGATGACGGACCGCGTGCTCAAGAAGGCGACCACGCTCAAGTACAAGGACGGCGACAGACCCTTTATCGAGTTCCCGTCCTCCAACACCCACGAGCTGCTGGTCTTTACCAACAAGAGCCAGGTGTACAAGTGCAAGGTCGCAGCGTTTGAGGACACCAAGTCGGCCCAGCTGGGCTCGTACCTGCCGACCGATCTTGAGATGGAACCCGACGAGAGCGTCATCTGGGTCATCGACCCCGAGGACTATAAGGCCGACGTGCTGTTTGTCTTTGAGAACGGCCGCGTGGTGCGTGTCGCACTTTCTGGATACGTCACCAAGACCAACCGCAAGCGCCTCAAGAACGCCATCTACGGCGGCAGCAAGCTGCTGTATGCCCAGGTGCTCAAGGAAGACCGCGACATCGCACTGGTCTCGAGCGACTATCGTTTGATGAACTTCAACACGTCGTTGCTCAAGACCAAGACGACTACCAACACGCAGGGCGTCCAGGCCTTTACCGCCAAGAAGGGCCGCTCGGTCACCACCGTCGGCACGACCGAGGAGATTCTTGGCGCCGGCGTCTCGGCCGAGAAGTTCACCGCGCAGAGCCTCCCCTCCGCCGGCGCTCTCATGAAAGAAAACGACATGCCGAGTTTGTTTGACTAGGACGACGGCAACGAGATCGTTAGACACTTCGCAAAGCGACGAGGCCCGGAACGCAACGGCATTGCGCCCGGGACTCGTCGTTTTTCTTCTCAACTATTTTTTAACGCAGATAAATTGATTTCTGCTTATTTTTCTGCGTAAAAAATGTCAGCGCCACTGCTTCGATGCCCTTTGGTCAGTCGTTAGCAAAACTTGCAAAAATTAGCAAAACTTGCAAAAATTAGCAAAACTTGTAAAGGAGCTACCATGGAGTACAGCAAGAACCCCTTTACCCCAACATTTGGAAGCGTCCCTCCCTTTCTAGCGGGTCGCGAGCATATCCTGCGTGACATCAACCGTGGCTTTATCAACGGCCCGGGAGATCCCAACCTGTCGACTATTTTTACGGGCGCAAGGGGAACGGGCAAGACGGCGCTTCTCTCGCTCCTTTCAGAAACGGCGCTTGAACACGGCTGGATCGCAGCAAATGTCTCCGCCATGCCAGGCATGCTCGAAGATATTATCGAGCGAACCAAAGAAGCCGCAGATAGCTATCTCTCACAGCCTCACGCGCGCATAAACGGCGTTCAAATTGGTCCAGTGGGCATCGATTGGACATATGCTCAAGAAGCCCAGGGCAACTGGCGCACACGCATGAATGGTATCTTTAAGCAACTCGAAAAACATGACATCGGACTTCTCATCACCATCGATGAAGTCACCGTCGATCTCGAAGAAATGCTTCAATTTGCCTCTGTTTACCAGCACTTTGTACGCGAAGGTAAAAAAGTTGCCCTACTCATGGCAGGACTGCCCTACAAAGTATCGGCGTTGCTGCGTAACGATTCCGTCTCGTTCCTCAGGCGTTCCCAATATCATCAGTTAGGACGAATCACTGACGTTGAAATTGCAAACGCGTTTCGCAAAACCGTTGAGGCCGGAGGACGTTCAATCACACCGGAAGCGCTCGAGGATGCCGTGAAGGCCGTCGACGGATTCCCCTACATGATGCAGCTCGTCGGATATCGCACATGGGATGTTTCGGAGAACTCACCCAAAATCAGCGCACCTGATGTCCAGCAGGGTTCTCTGCTTGCCCGCATGGAGCTGCGCGATCGAATTCTCGAAACGACCTATCGGGAGCTTTCCGATAAAGACATTGAGTTTTTGCTCGCGATGCTGCCCGATTCTGGCCCCAGCAGGGTCTCGGAGATAGCCAAACGCATGGGCGTCGCCAGCAACTACGCAAGCCAATACAAACGCCGCCTCCTGGAGGACGGCGTCATTGGAGAGCGCGGGCGTGGTCTCGTTGGCTTTGACATTCCCGCGTTCAGGGAATTCTTGAACGAGAAGGCGTTTTAGCACGCCGGAATTGTCCGCGGAAGCATCAACGCATGGCAATCAGCATTCCTCTTGGTAAGGATAGCAAGCATTTTCCACCAACACCGATTGCCATGCGTTCTTCTTGTCCTTAGGCGAGCTTGCGAGCGAGCTCTCGCACCTCTTCCAGCTTGGGCGAGGAGGCCATGCTGTCGCGCTCGGTCATACCGCTGATGGTGACAATGCCCTGGTCCTCCCACTTGCAGTATGCGCAGGCTGACTTGTACATGGCGATCGCCGCGTCATAGACACCCTCGCTGTGACTATCGAGCAAAAGGGCCGTCTTGGTGAACGGGAATCCCGTGGCACCGAAGGCGTACAGGCGGTCGATGGCGGCCTTCTCCTGCGCGGTGATATCAAACCAATAGATAGGCGAGGCGAAGACGACCATATCTGCGTCTTTCAGCGACTCGATCACGTCGGCCATGTCATCCTTCTGCACGCAGACGCCCTCATGGGCGAAGCAGTACTGGCATCCCAAGCAGCCGGCGATCTTTTTGCCGGCAACGCGGACGACCTCGACCGCATGGCCGGCCTCGCGCGCGGTCTCGGCAAACGCCTCGACCATGGTGTCGGTATTGGCGCCCTTACGCGGACTACCGCTCAATACAACGATTTTCATAGGATTCCCTCTCCTTCATGCCGCAGGCGCGCGGCACACATTTCGTTGTAACCAAAACAGATGGAGCTATTCAGTCGTCCGCAGACCACATCTCTTGTTCGTGCTCTCTAGACACAATCTCATTGCCTGACAACTCGTTAACTGTCTTGATTCTCTCTCCGAGAATTGAACAGCAAATCGTTGGCCGCAAAGTGTCGACTGTGGGAAAATTAACTAGAGCTTTCTCCTGCTCGCGTGAGCGTTCGCGTGTATGAGCCTGGCCGAATCGGGTAGGCGCAATATAGATCCACGGAAACCGGCCTACGAACAAGGAGCGCCTTATGTATGGACAGCATGTTGCACCGCAAACCCATAACAAACGCACTGGCCTGTCTATCCGCAACGTCAAGCTTCATGCAGGCGCCAGAGTCGTCGCCTATGGAGTAAGCATTCTTATGACAGGACAGCTTTTGCTACCCTGCGCAGCACTGGCGACCGAAATGCCCGAACCCGATGTCGCATTACCCATCACCTGCGAAGAAGTCAACGCGGAAGGCAGCCTCACAGCAACCACCGTCGTCGATCATTACTACGATTTGGAGCTACCCCCTGCTTTCGAGTTGGTCCAGAACGAGGCTCTTGTATACGATTTTCCCGACAAACCCGAGGACTTCATCTACGGGCTTAACGACACCGTCCATCTCTTCAAGATCGACACCGATACCGAAAGCCTTATAAAAACCGAGAACCCCAAAGAGGTCAGCGTCTCTATTGCCCTGACCATGATCGACAATCACGTTAGAGCAACCGTAGTCTTTACAGGCAGTTACGCCGACGACCAAATCCCTTACAGGCTGGACCTCAACAGCTCAACCTACCTTGGCGCACACGTTGACCGTGACTTCGACAGCGGGCAGGGGATTAGGCACGAAACGCGGCACGATTACTACATCCGTTACGTCTTCGACAGTGACGTGCACTTGTTTGCAACCGATACGAGCGGTTCCAAACCCGAACCGGAAACCAAGCCCGAGCCCACACCGCAGCCCAATGCAAAAAAGCCCACGGCAAATCCCGTTTCCACCAAGGCAGTAGCGGCAGTTAAACCAGCCGGGGCCACCCTACCCGCGACGGGCGACAACGGTGCGATGGCAGCCGCCCTGAGTGTTGCCGGTGCTGTAGTTGCGGCAGTTGGCATTTCTGCAACAAGGCGTCGCAACCGCTAGCCAGCATTTCGTACCCCGCAGACAAAGCTCTATCCCCGCTCCGATGAGCTTTACTCACCGAGAAGTTTCTTCCCCACGGAAATGAGCTTTTTCCAACGGTCGCCTTCAGGCCATTAACGCCCCGCGAAACCGACGAAACAGACTGTGCCGAACCGCCATCGAGTTCTGCCCCATCGCAAACAGCGTCGACGGCGTCTTCTGGCAACATTTTTGGTCTCCATAGCTCCGATTCGGCAAGGCCCAGTCTCCGCTCGATCTCGAGCAAGACTTGTAAGGAGTCCTCGGTCAAGATCAACTACGGAAATCGTGACGAGCCGATACCGCTCGCAAGCCTCCTTCGGAATAGATGTTGAGCAGTTCCTGGGCGTGGGCGAACTCGGGCCCCCGTCTCCAACCGAGCAGGCGGTTGACCGCGAGATTTCCCTGAACGCTGTGGACAAAGAGCAGATAGGCGTCCTCGCGCGAAAGCCCGGCCTTCTCCATGATCGAGGGGACCATCTGCTCCGCGCCGCGCTCGATAACGCGCTGGGCCACGCGGGCGTACGCGTCGTCATCCGAGTAGAGCAGATAATAGTCATCGTTTGCCGGCGGGCGCTGGCAGAGGGCATCCGCCTCCGTTCCTTCGAGCGGGGCACGGACGGGCGACGGTGCTTAAGACTCCCTGCTAGTCGCTTTGAGATATCCCTCGTCGTCCACGGGCTCCAGCCACTCGTTGGAGGTCTCCTCGCCCGGAACCTCAAGCGCGAGATGGGAGAACCAGCTGTCGGGCGCGGCTCCGTGCCAATGCTTCACCCCCGGGGCGATGTTGACCACGTCGCCGGGGCGCAGCTCCTGTGCCGGCTTTCCCCATTCCTGGTAAAACCCTCGGCCAGCCACGCAGAAGAGGATCTGCCCGCCACCGCTTTTGGCGTGATGGGTGTGCCAGTTGTTGCGGCAGCCGGGCTCGAACGTCACGTTGTAGACGCCAACTTGCTCGGTGGAAAGGGGCGCGAGGTAGCTTTGACCGATAAAGAACTTCGCGAAGGCGTCGTTGGGGGCACCGATGGGGAAAGCCATCTCGTTTTGGTGCTGAGCCTTTGCGTCGGCGGCATCGTCGTCCGCCCAGACCTCCTTCGCCATGCGGAAGGCAGCCCACGCCTTGGGCCAACCCGCGTAAAACGCTGCATGCGTAAGGATCTCCGCTATCTCCGCCTTGGTCACGCCGTTGTTCTTTGCGGACGTCAGGTGATATTTGAACGAAGAGTCCGTCAGCCCCTGCGACATCAGGGCAACCACCGTCACCACGCAGCGGTCGCGCAAGGAGAGCTCGCCCTCCCGGCTCCATACCTCGCCGAACAGCACGTCGTCGTTGAGCTGTGCGAATTTAGGAGCGAACTCCCCCAGGGCATCTCTGCCCGCCGTCTGCTTAATTGCCATAATTTACTTCCTCCTGTCGATGGTATTAGGCACAAATCTGCTTCCGCGCTGCCAAGCAGCCCGGCTAGATTCCCATGCCCATTCGTCGCGCCTGCTCCAGAGCGGGATGCCCGGCGATTTCGCCCACGCCGTTCACGCCGCCGGCGAAAACCGTTCCAGCGAGCGTGCAGCGGGAGAAACAGTCAACCCATCCCTGCATCGCCTTTTTCGCCCCGTCGAAGGTCGAGCGCCCGCTCTCCGCCGCCGTCGCCAACAGATATGCCTCGGTGAATGCATAATCGGAGCCAAAAAGCGGGTTAGCGCGGGCGAGCATGGTTTTGAGCTGGCCACAGACGCTGTAGTAGTAAACGGGCGTTGCGAACACCAGGACATCAGCGTCGAGCATCTTGGCGGCAATTTCCACGGCATCGTCTTGGATGACGCAGCGCCCCAGCTTTAGGCAGGCAAGGCACCCCTTGCAGAAGCCGAGCTGCTTCTCGCGCAGGTGTATGGTCTCCACGCTGTGACCCGCTTCCCGTGCGCCTTTGGCGAAAGCATCCACCAACGTCTCGGAATTGCCATTCTTTCGAGGGCTTGAAGAGACTATCAAAACCGTTTTGCTCATTACGGAATACCCCTTGCACTCCTTATATATATTGACGAAAATAAAGGTAATATCTAAACCTAACTTTAGGTCAAGGAGTAAATTCGAAATTCGTCCGGAGGGACCATGTACACAATCGGACAGGTAGCGGAGATGTTCGGTCTGCCCGTTTCCACACTGCGGTATTACGACAAACAGGGATTGTTTCCGGAATTGGAGCGGACGTCCGGCATTCGCCGATTCGGCGATACGGAACTCGAGGCGCTTCGGGTCATCGAATGCCTAAAGAAGGCGGGGATGGAGATCAAGGACATCCGGCTGTTCATGGAATGGTGTGCGGAAGGCCCATCTACATACCCCCAGCGCAAGGCCATGTTCGAGGACCGGAAGGCCCACATGGAGTCGGAGATCGCGAAGATGAACCGTGCGCTGGACATGCTGAAGTTCAAATGCTGGTACTACGAACAGGCGATGCAAGATGGCGGCGAGGACAGGCTTAAGGCACTGATTCCCGATGGCTTGCCAGAAGAAATCAAAGAGGCCTACGAGAACGCGCACGCTCGATAGTGGCGCCCGATGCTCAAGGGGCTTCGGCGAGGAGTCCTGTTCGGGGTAGGAGTGCAAAAAGAAAGCCTCCGAACCAGAGGGTCCAGAGGCTGTTATTCCCGTTATTTCGCTGGTGGCTTTGCTCTGTGGCGACGCCGAAACAGCATCAGGCGGTACTACGGTATCAAAACGAGAGTTCAGAAGCAAGTTCCCGTTAATCCCGCTCAGTGACTAATCCAGTCCGAGTGTTGTCGATGCGTGTCGCATCGTGCCGCCCAAGGGCTGTTTCGTGCACAATTTGGGCGAATCAGGCCCTTGATTCGCGATTTAGGGAATGACTCAATTGATTCGCAAAACCGCAGGTCGCTCCTTTAATCACTCCCTGGTTTCCGCCGTGGTTCGTAGCGGGTGGTGTGAAAAGGGGTGATTCAAAGGGTCGGAGAGATGTCTATAGCGCAATCGTCTGGTATTGGCGCGGTGAGGGACTTCTCGCCTCCATCAGTCCAAATCGTCAAGCTCCGAAAGACGTCGAACTAGAGAAAAGGACCTATTTCCCGTCATGGATTGGGTTTACCTGCATGACTAGAGCCCTGGTGTAATTGGCTGGATCACCGTTCCGGGAACCGGTATCGACCTACCTGTCCGCCAAGCTCCTTCTTCAGCTCCAGCCTAGTATCTGACTCGCGCCGCTATAAGCGAAAACCGAAGAGATGCGTCTTAGCCAAGAAAAGAAGGTTAGCCTCATCTTACTGCATGATTCGTGTGTTATAGTTAGATGGCTCTAACTGTTTGGGGGCGACAGCCATGCATGAACGCAAGGGTTTCTGGGACAAGAATGCCAGTCGGTACGACCGTTTCATGCGAAACGACCGGGCGGCGTATGAGAAGATGTATGGGCTGATCCGGCCGGTAGTGAAAGCAAAAACCGTGCTGGAGGTTGCCACCGGCACGGGGCTTATCGCAAAGAGCATCGTAAATGCGGCGGCGCACATCGAGGCTACGGACGCCTCTGCAAAGATGATCCTTGAAGCAAAGCGGGACAATCAATCCGCAAAGCTGCACTTTTCCGTACAAGATATGTTCCGCCTGCCCTATGCACAGAAGTCCTTCGAAGTGGTGATCGTGTCCAACGCGCTTCACATAGTGCCGCATCCGGAAAAGGCCCTGCAAGAAATCAGGCGGGTGCTGAAGGACGACGGCGTGCTCATCGCTCCAACCTTCACCCACGCGGGGAACTCGGTTTCCGGCAAGGCAAAAGCCTTTTTCATGAGTATGGCGGGATTCCCCCTCCACAGCAGGTGGACAAGCGAGGAATACCTACGTTTTCTGCGTCAAAACGGCTGGGCGGTGCAGAAAAGCGCGGTGTTGAAGGCCTCGTTCCCGTTGACCTATGCGGAATGCACGAAATCGGAGGGGCCAGATGTCGTTCTTTGAAAACACCCGCAAGCCCGTGGGCCTCGGCGGAAAACTTATGGTTGCCATGATGAATCTGGGCCACAGCCCTGTGGCGCGGTGGGGACTTCGATTTCTACGACTTGCGCCAAACGCCAAGGTGCTAGATTGCGGCTGCGGCGGCGGGGCAAACATAAAACGGCTGCTGAAAAAATACCCGTATGGCGTCGTCAAGGGCATCGACTATTCGCCCGTCAGCGTGGAGAAGGCTAGAAAGCTCAACCGAACTGCAATTCAGGAGGGGCGTTGCGCCGTTCTGCAAGGCAGTGTGGCGGATATGGCGTTTGAGGATAGCTACTTCGATGCTGCCACGGCCTTTGAAACCGTCTATTTTTGGCCTGATTTGCCCCGATGCTTCTGTGAGGTCTGGCGGACGCTGAAGCCAGGCGGGACAATTCTTATCTGCAACGAGAGCAATGGCGATACGGACAAGGACGAGAGGTGGACGCAGATCATCGGCGGCATGACCATCTACAAGGACATTGAATTAAAGGCGTGTCTGGAGCAGGCAGGCTTTCACGAGGTGCAGATACGCAAAAAGGGAAAGTGGCTCTGCGTCACGGCGCGGAAGTAAGGACATCAAGCACGGGCATTTTTGCATCCATCCTGCACATGGCGATAGACATGACGGCCATAGCGGCTGTGCTGGCGGCAATTATGACAGTTTTTATTCGCTGAGGAAGGAACCTATGAAATGTAAAATTGAGAAAAACACCGTGCAGGAGACGCTGATTCTCCCACTGTATTCTCGAAAGCTGTGTACGGAGCTGTACCCGAACCTTTACAGGGATGAAACAGCGGTTCGTCTGCTCGACCAGATCGACTACGACTTTTCAGAGGCAGAGAAAAACTCCCGCAGCCTGAT
>USCS01000002.1 GCA_900552875.1 uncultured Collinsella sp.
GGGCTCGTTGACGCTGCGCGGGCCGCATTCACGCCAATCTGACGTTCAATTTCAAGGGCGCGACCAGAAGGTCAGCGCCCTCTCATTTCACGTCACCTTGGCGCAAATGCGGCTCGCTCGCTTTTGGCGACTAACATCGAATGAGCCACTGTCTTGGGCAGCTAAAAAAGCCCCGTCCCAAATTAGCTTCCCCACTCGCAACTTATCCCGCCGATGGAGTTGTCGTCGTTTCGTTCGTCTGGGCCGTTTCGGCGCCATCGCCCTGTTCGTCCTCGTCCATTTGCGCGTCGGCGATGGTGGAGGCCGCCGCAACGATGCCGCGCTGGGGTGCGACGCCCGTCTGGGTCTGAGCGCCCTCGACAACTTCTATGCCTGCATGCGCGAGCTCGGGCGATTTAAACACTGCGTCCAAGTTGGCGCCACCGCCGGCGTAGCCGAGCGCGGCGAGTGCGATGACGATCACTGCAACGACGGCCACGATCGGCACATAACGATGCCAACCAGCCGGGTTGAGCCCGCTGCGGCGAGCCGCCCCGCGACTGATGTAACCAAGCGTGCCGTCGTGCTTGAGCTTTGAGCCCACCACGCGTTTGCGGCCCCACAGCGAGGACTCTGCCTGCATTGCCAAGCGGGCGCTTGCCGAAGGATAGCCGTATTTAGTGCGCTTGAACGAGCCATCAAACCCCGAGGCGTGCTTGCCCCACGTCACCGATGTCGTGCGTCGGTTGACCGGCGCGGTACTCCGCCTTCTGCGGCTCGGTTTTGAAGTCTCAGCCATATGCCCTCGCACGCCGTAACCAAATCGAAACAATAACGCTTTGGACTGTAGCACACGCGTTGCGCGCGGTCACGGGCGCCTCGCTCAACGGTCATCGTCCTTCAGCAAGCGCCACAGCGTTGTACGGCTTATGCCCAGTACCTCCGCCGCACGGGTTCGGTTGCCGTGGAGATGATCTACAACCAGATGCGCGATATCTCGCCCGGTATCGGCCAGTGGTCGCAGGATATACAGGTCACTTTCGAGCGTCGGGGCGCCAAAGGTTGCGGTCTTAATCACGTCCTCTTGGGCGAGCACTTCCTCCGCCACAGCGCGGTCCACCGTGCCCGCCCCCACCAATATATACAGTCGTTCCGAGACCTCGCGGAGCTGCAGATAATTGCGCGGCCAGCGGTAAGCATCGAGCGTCTTCGTCGCCGTGGCAGACAGCGTGGGCGCTGCCGTCCCAAATGCATCAGCGAGATATTCCAAATAGCGCGCGACCTTCGTCGACGCGGCTCCCTGCTCGGCGATTGCCGGCGCCACGCTCACCGCACAGGCGAAGCGCTCGGTCACAAAGGCGGCTTGATCACTTTCGCTGCCGCCCGGCATGTCATTCGCCGTCAGCACCACATGGCAGCGCGTCGCCAACGCGGTGTCGGCCATCGTGGAAACGAGCTCGCGGAGGCGCTGGGGGCCAACCGCGTTCCAGCCCTCAATGCAAAGGGTCAGCCCTGTTTGGAACAACGGCGATTCGGCGCTTTTGAGCACGTGGCGCCAACCGCGCTCGGTGAGCTCATCGAGCGCAACGGAAACAAAGGGTTGATCGGCAAAAGGGCCAGCCAGATAGAGGCGCTTGGCGATCTCGACCTGGCCCGCGCCCAACTCGCCCTCGAGCATAAGGGGCACCCCGCGCGCATAGCTCTCGGCAACCGGTGCAGCCACCGCAGCGGCACCCTCAACGATGCCGTACGCGCTCGATTCGTAGCGGGCCTCAACTTCGTCGGCGTTGAGCCACTCGATGCCCGCATGCGCCGCGGCACCGCGCACCTCGCGGACCACGACGACCCAAAGCCCCCCGCCCTCTTTGTCGGTGGGGCGAACGGTCAGGCTCAGGCGCGTACCCGCACGCCCCATAACCAGACGCGCGCCGTCTCCTATACGGTCGAGGCGCTCGGCGACAAAAGCCGCGACATCCCGCTCAAGCGCCGCGTCATTCATGGTCGAGATCGCGACGTCCCCATGCGCATCGATTGCCAATGCCGAGGCCCCGGCAGCAGCCAGGGCCTCGGTCAAGATGTTCAGCTTGGCATCGCTATCCATGATTTGCCCCTGTCCGCGGCGACATGCAGCCGCCGACGGTCGCACGACCGAGTGTTTCAAAATTGAACGATATTGCTCATCAAACACTATAGGGCAGAAAGCGCCGTCCTGCGAGTATAGGTGTTGCCCCGCATCGCCATCCTGGCGGGGCGATAAGAGCTCTTCGGGACTTATAAACCTGCGGACAAGCCATACCCGCAAGAGCTCCTATCGCTCCACCGTGAGAATGCGCTCACCAGCACGCAGCACGCAAATAAGCTACTTCTCTACCAGATTCCCAGCACGTGCTGCATTCCCAAACTCATGCACGCAATGCCAATCCAGCAGCAAAAGCCCAGCGCGATGGGCTTACCGCCCTTTTTGACCAGCTCGACGATATCGGTATTAAAACCAATAGCCGCCATGGCCATCACGATAAAGAACTTCGACAGCTCCTTGATGGGCGCCGTAAAGGACGCGGGAAGCTGAAGCACCGTGGTGATCACGCTCGCCAGCACAAAGAACAGCACAAACATGGGAAACGCGCGTTTAAGGGAGAACGTGCTTTTGGCGTCACCGCCGGCCTTGCGCGCCAGATGCATCTGCCAGCATGCGAGGACCAACGTGATGGGAATAATGGCCAGCGTCCTGGTGAGCTTGACCACCGTGGCGCTCTCGAGCACATTGGCGCCGGGATGCATGCTGTCCCAGGCGCTCGCCGCAGCCGTTACGGACGAGGTGTCGTTGATGGCGGTGCCGGCAAACAGGCCAAAACCCTCGTTGGTCAGCCCGAGCATGCCGCCGAGCGTTGGAAACACGAACGCCGCGATAACGTTAAACAGGAAGATGACCGAAATGGCCTGGGCAATCTCGCGATCGTCGGCGTCGATGACGGGTGCGGTCGCGGCGATAGCAGAACCGCCGCAAATCGACGAACCCACACCCACAAGCGTCGCGATCTTACCCGGAACGTTCATAACGCGGCAGAGCACAAAGGCGATGACAAGCGAGGTCGAGATTGTCGCCACGATAATCGGTAGCGACTGGGCGCCCTTGGACAGAATCTGGGAGAGGTTCATGCCAAAGCCAAGCAGGATAACCGCGTACTGCAAGACTTTTTTGGACGTATAGGTGACGCCGGCAGCGAGCCGTTCGCGACGATTCTTGGGAAAGACGAGCGCCAGGACCATGCCAAAGAGGATGGCAAATACCGGACCGCCGACCACCTCAATTTGTTTGCCGAGCAACGTCGCGGGAATGGCGATGATCAGGCAGAACAAAACGCCTTTCCAGCGCTCGCGTACGATATTTGCCAGTTGCATATGGGATTCCTTCTTTCTATTTCACGTTTTCGACGGCTTATGATACGGCAACATTGAGCGCAGCCTTGCGCAAACACAGACTAAGATGCCGCAATAGTTCTCAGGCAACAGCCGAATTACCCACCGTGGAGAGCTGATTCGCGGCATAATTAACAACTGACATATGAGTTTGATAGAACAGTTGCGAGGCGCTATGGAAGAATCGATGCACGTCGGCGAGCAGGAAACGAGCCTACAGGACCAGTCCTACCACACCATTCGACGCAAAATCGTCTACCTGGACTACAAGCCGGGCGAAAAGCTGGGCGTCAAGCAACTTTGCGACGACCTGGATATGGGGCGCACCCCTGTGCGCGAGGCACTGGTGCGTCTGGCGCAAGAGGGCCTGGTGCGCACCGTGCCCCAGAGCGGCACCTACGTCTCACCCATCAACCTCACCCTTGCCGAGAGTGCCTGTTACATCCGCGAGCATCTGGAAAAGCAGGTGATTGTGGAGTGCTGTGCGCGAGCCACGTCGGCCGGCATCGAGCAGCTCGACCGCGCCATCGCGCTGCAGGAAAAAGCCATGGCCGAAGAGGATCGCATCGGCTTCTTTTTGAGCGACAACCTCATGCATCACATGATTTTTAGCATCGCATGCCGCAGCACCGTGTGGTCGTGGCTCGAAGAGACCAATGCCGACCTGGAGCGCTTCCGCTGGCTGCGCGCCGCCACGCAGGTTCTCGACAATCAGGACATCGTGAACGAGCACAAGCAGATTCGCCGTGCCATCGCCGGTCGCGACCCCATCGAAGCGAGCTTTTTGGTCAGCAAGCACCTGCACATGATGTTCCGCAACCAGACCGAGGTTCTGGACCAGTTCCCCGAGTGCTTCGAGACCAGCAAGCTCCGCTAACCTGCCAAAACCACCACAAAGGGGACAGGCACCTTTGTGGTGGTTTCTCCGCACATAAAGGCCCGGCTCCGTCTGATGCGGAACCGGGCCTTAGTTGTTAGGATAACGGAACTCGATTACTCGACAGTAACGCTTTTCGCCAGGTTGCGAGGTTGGTCGACGTCGCAGCCGCGCAGGATGGCGACCTCGCGGGCGAGCAGCTGCAGGGGAACGCTCGCCGTGATGGGGCTGAACACGTCGCGGACTGCTGGCACGCGGATGATGCAGTCAGCGATCTTGTTGATCTCCTCGTCGCCCTCGGTGGCAACGACGATGACCTTGGCGCCGCGCGCCTTGCACTCCATGAGGTTCGACACGGTCTTGTCGTAGGTGGCACTCTTGGTGGCCACGGCGATGACAGGGAAGCCCGGGTCGATCAGCGCGATGGGGCCGTGCTTCATCTCACCGGCGGCATATGCCTCGGCGTGCAGGTAGCTGACCTCTTTGAGCTTAAGCGCGCCCTCGTAGGAAATGGCGGCACCCATGCCACGGCCCACGAACAGTGCAGACTGCGCGTCCTTGCACAGCAGGGCGGCCTCATGAACGGCCTCGGTTTGGGTATCCAAAATCCACTGGATCTGCTCGGCCGTATCGGAAAGCTCGCGGAACAGCATGCGCGCCTGCTTGGTGGTCAGGCGGTACTTGACCTGCGCCAGCAGCAGGGCCAAAAGCGTAAGGCTCACGACCTGGCCGATGAAGCTCTTGGTCGAGGCGACCGCGATCTCCTTGTTGGCCTTGGTGTAGATGACGCCGTCGCTCTCACGCGCCACGGGGCTGCCCACCACGTTGGTGATGCCGAAGACCTTGGCACCCTTGATGCGCGCATCGCGAATGGCGGCAAGGGTATCGGCCGTCTCGCCCGACTGGGACACGGCAACAACGAGCGTCGTCGGCGTGATGATGGGGTTGCGATAACGGAACTCGCTGGCCGCCTCCACCTCGGTGGGGATGCGAGCCCAGCCCTCAATGAGATTCTTGGCAATGAGGCCAGCGTGATAGCTGGTGCCGCAAGCGATCACGTAGACGCGGTCGATGTCGTTGAGCTCCTCGAGCGAAAGGCCCAGCTCGTCGATGTCGAGCTCGCCGGCCGGCGTCATACGACCGACCAGCGTGTCACGCACGACGCGCGGCTGCTCGTGAATCTCCTTGAGCATAAAGTCGGGATAACCGCCCTTTTCGGCCATGTCCAGGTCCCAGTCGATGTGGGTGACCTTGGGCTCGATAACGTTGCCGGCCTCGTCGGTGTACTCGACGCCTGCGGGCGTGAGCTTGGCAAACTGACCGTCCTCGAGCACCACGACATCGCGGGTGGCGTCGATGAGCGCGATGACATCGGAGGCGACATAGGCGCCGGTCTCGCCCGCGCCGACCACGATCGGGGAATCCTTGCGGGCCACGGCGATCACGCCGGGCTCGTCAGCGCACACGGCGGCCAGACCATAGGCACCGACCACGTGGGTGCAAGCCTCGCGCACGGAGGTCATCAGGTCGTGCGTCTCGGCATAAGCCTCTTCGATCAGATGCGCGAAGACCTCGGTGTCGGTCTCGCTCTTAAAGTGGTGGCCGCGACCCTCCAGCTCTTCGCGCAGCTCGGCGAAGTTCTCGATGATGCCGTTGTGGACGATGGCGATACGACCGTCGCAGCTGGTGTGGGGGTGAGCGTTAACGACGGAGGGCTTGCCGTGGGTGGCCCAACGGGTGTGGCCGATACCGCAGGTAGCGTCGCTGTCGATGTTGGAAAGCTCGCTCTCCAGGCCCGCGACCTTACCCACGCGGCGGATGACGTCGAGGTGCGCCGCGGCGCCCTCGCCCACCTCGAGCGCGACACCCGAGGAGTCATAACCGCGATACTCCATACGCTTGAGGCCCGTAACCAGGATGTTCTTTGCAATATCAGAGCCGGTGTAGCCGACAATTCCGCACATAAGATAAATCCCTTCGTTCGCGTGACTGCAAGACGTCCACGCACAAGGGGCGCTGAGACGTATAACGTTCGAGTATTGTACTCACGCAAACGCAAGCTGATATACCAGAAGTGGTATCTCAACTTAGATACCACTCGATGCACACACGTCCAGCCGGTCCAAACCACCACAAAGGTACCTGCCCCCTTCGTGGTGGTCGCGTTGGCAACGGCGTTTCCCCAGATAAAACCTGCCAAAATAAACCTGTCCCTTTTTGGTAGGTTTGGGATGCTACAATCTGGCTTGTACTTGAAACGCATCAAAGGGGCCGCTATGGCAAAGGTAAAAATCAGCGACGTCGCGCGCGAGGCCGGGGTTTCGTTGGGCACGGTTTCCAACGCGCTCAACCACCCCGAAAAGCTACGCCCCGAGACCCTCAAGCTCATCAACGAGACCATCAATCGCCTTGGTTACCTGCCCAACCAAAGCGCCCGTCAGCTCGCGGGCGGCGCCACCAAGTCCTTTGGCCTGGTGCTCCCCCGTCTCGATCACGGCTTTTCGCTCCAAATCGCCAGCGGCGCCCACAACGAGGCCCGCAAGCACGGCTACGACTTGCTCATCGCCAACGCCGATAACGACGATATTCTCCAGGACCATTACCTGCGTTACTTTATGGGCACGCAAATGTCCGGCGTCATGGTTCAGCCCATGGCATCCCCCGACTGGCACCCCGCTATGACCAAGATGCCCGTGCCGATCGTCCATCTGGACATCCATTGCTCCGCGCCCGGCTACTACGTAGCGGCCGACAACGAGGCGCAGGGGCGCATTATCGCCGAACTCGCCATCGCCCGCGGCGCACGCCATATCACCGTTGTGGGCAGAGCGGCATTCATGCAGCTCACCCTGCGCGTACTTGGCATTCACAAGGCTCTCGCCCTGCATCCCGATATCAAAATTGAAGTCATTGACGCCGGAGAGTGGAATACCGCAGCCGACGGCTACAGTATTGGTGCTCAGATTGCCGGGCGCCCTGCCGACGAACGCCCCGATTTTGTCGTCGGCCTGACCGACGTGCTGGCCTCGGGCGTTATCTCGGCATTGGTCGACAAAGGCATCTCCGTCCCCGAGCAGGTTCGCGTGGCTGGATGCGACGGCAACCCGCTCGCTTGGAGCGGATCGGTCCCGCTCACTACGGTAGCGCCCCCGGGCTACGAGATTGGCCGCAAGGGTGTCCAACTGCTCATGGAGCAAATCGAGAACAAGGTCCCGACAAAGACCAAGCATATCCACGTCGGCTCTGCAGCGCGCACCGTCACCGCGGTCACGGCCATCGAGGACATCAACCGCCAAGAACTCGTGCGGCCGTTCCTGCTGGAACGAGCCAGCACCCAGGCAAGCAGCCAGACCGACGCCACGGCCATCAACCTCGGTGCGTATCTATAGCACGCCCGCGAGTATGCTAAGTCGCCGCTTAAGCAAAAGGGGCCCGACCATTGCCGGGCCCCTTTTGCTTAAGCGCAAACGTGAGCAATCGCTCATTTTAACGCCGCAATTTTCTAGCGCACAGCCTTGATTGCCGCCGCCAGATCGAACAGCGTATCGAGCACGGCCTCGCAGCCATCCACCACGTCCTGCGGCAGCGGCACGATATCGGGGACGGCAAAGACATGGCAGCCGGCCGTAATGCCCGAGACGCAGCCGTTGCGCGAATCCTCGACCACGGCACATTCCTCGGGAGCAAAGCCCGCGCGCTCGCAGGCGAGCAGATACATCTCGGGGTCGGGCTTGCCGTGCACGACGTCCTCGCCACACGTTACCGTTTCAAACTTGTCAAAGAGGCCAACCATCTTAAGGTTGCGCTCGGCCGTAACGAGGCGCGACGACGTCGCTAGACCAACGTGATAGCCCGCAGCCAGCAGCTCGTCTAGGCACTCGGCGGCGCCGGCCTTAAGTTCCAGTTCGGTCTTGACCATCTCGTCGCGAATCTCCTTGTGGCGGACATAGACCGCCTCGGTGGTTTCGTGGCTGCCGTAATGCTCATCAAGGATGTCCATGACATCGGGCAGCGTGCGGCCGATAAACTGATGGATCAGCGCTTCATCAATCGCGAGCCCCAGCTCAGCGGCGCCTGCCTTCCAGGCCTTAATCCCCAAACGCTCGGTATCGACCAGCGTTCCATCCATGTCAAAAATAACAGCCTTGATCATATCGGTCCCCCATCGACTCTCGCTGTCGCGTTGCTGCAACTCTACCGCATTTGGCAACTTGTATATAACGTATATACCATATTGCACTTTCGTTACACAGATAGAAGTCTTATGGCAAGTAACGCATTAGGATTATAGTTTTCGATCGAGTACTCAACGATAAGGAACGTTTCATGATTTTAGACACCACGGCACCCGCAGAGGAGCTTCAAGACAAGCTATCGGCGCTCGAACAGCTGCTTTTGGCATACGGGCGCGTGGCTATCGGGTTTTCCGGCGGCGTTGACAGCAGCTTTTTGGCCGCCGTATGCGCCCGCATCATGCCTACCAATACCCTCCTCGTCCATCTCACCACGCCGCTCATCGGCACGCCCGAGCAGGCTTCGTTTGAGCAGTCCGTTGATGGACAAGCCAATGAAGGGGCGCATTTTAAGCTCCCCGTGCTCAATCTTTCGGTCGATCAGTTGCAGCTCCCCCAAGTAGCCTGCAACGATGCCAATCGCTGCTACCACTGCAAGCACGCTGGCTTTACCGCCATCGTCAACCACGCCAAGTCGCTCGGCTTTCCCACCGTCATCGATGGCAGCAATGCAAGCGATCGCGGTGACTACCGCCCCGGCATGCGTGCGGCAGAAGAGCTCGGCGTACGCTCACCCCTTATGGAGGTCGGCTTTACCAAGGACGAAGAGCGCGAGCTGCTGCGCGCATGGGGTTATCCCGTTTGGAACCTGCCGGCGGGAGCATGTCTTGCCACGCGCGTCCCCACGGGCGAGGAGCTTACGCGCGAGAAGGTCTCCCTGATTCGCGCCTGCGAGGATTACCTGCACGATCTTGATCTGGCACAGGTACGCGCGCGCCTGGTCGGCGGCTGCATGCATATCGAGGCCGCACCCGCAGATGTCGCCAAGATTGCCACCCTCGGCGGTGCCGCCGTCGACGACAAGGGCAAGACCCCGCTGCCCGCCGTTATCGAGTCCGCGCTGCGCGAGCTGGGCTGCGACCATATCTCCCCTGAGGTCACCCCCTACATCCACGGTGCCATGAATCAGTAACCTGCCAATAAGGGACAGGTTTATTTCGGCAGGTTTTATCTTGGGAAACGCGAACAGGGCCGTGACACCCATACGGCGTCGCGGCCCTTTTCCTTGGAGAAGGATCAATTGATTGAACGGGATGACCGTTCTAGTCTTCGAGTCCGCTATTGATGAGCTCCGCAATCTCAACGGGATCGGTGCTCGCGCGCACCTTGTCACGGAAGCCGGCGTCCATCAGCATCACGGCAGCCTTGGAGAGCAAGCGCAGGTGCGTGGTTCCTGCCTCGCCGGCAGGCACGTACAGCGCGAGCGCAACATCGACGGGCACACCATCGAAGCTCGGCCATTCAACGGGCTCGACCAGCTTAAGCACGGCAACGCCCGGCGTGTGGATAGCATCGCTTTTGGCATGTGGAACGGCAAAACCGGCGACAAGGCCAGTCTCGGCCTCGTTCTCGCGAGCCATGAAGGCAGTCTCTACGGCAGATGCGTCGTCAGCAAAGCCGAGCTCGACGGCCTGATCGGACAAATAATGCAGGGCATCCTCGCGCGAGGCGGCGGTATACCCTATCGTCACTTGGTTGGCAGATACAAATCCCATGGAAACCTTCCTTACAACACAGACCTGACCGCAGCTTCGATGCCGTCGGCGTCCAAACCGTACTTGTGCAGCAAATCGACCGCAGGGCCGGACTCGCCATACACATCGCGCACGCCGACGCGACGCATCGGCACCGGATACTGCTCCGCTAGCACCGAGGCAACGGCCTCGCCAAGACCGCCGATAATCGAATGCTCCTCGGCAGTGACCACGCGACCGGTCTTCTTGGCGCTGGCTACAACCAGGCGTTCGTCGAGCGGCTTGATCGTATGCATGTTGATGACCTCGGCATCGATGCCATCGGCAGCGAGCGCCTCGGCAGCCTCAAGCGCCTCGGCGACCATAAGGCCACAAGCGATGATGGTCACATCGGACCCCTCGCGCACGACCACGCCGCGACCAATCTTGAACTCATAGTCCTCGCAGTCGTTGATGACCGGTGTTGCCAGGCGGCCGAAGCGCATGTAAACCGGGCCCTCAAACTCATAGGCGGCGCGCACACAGGCACGAGCCTCGACGTCGTCGGCGGGAACGACCACCGTCATACCCGGAATCGTGCGCATGAGTGCGATATCCTCGCAGCACTGGTGCGTGGCGCCGTCCTCGCCCACCGAAATGCCGGCATGAGTAGCGCCAATCTTGACGTTGAGGTGCGGGTAGCCGATGGAATTGCGGACCTGCTCGTAGGCGCGACCGGCGGCAAACATCGCAAAGGTGCTCGCAAAAGCAACGCGGCCCATGGTCGCGATGCCGGCGGCAAGACCCATCAGGTTGCTCTCGGCAATGCCGGCGTCGTAGAAGCGCTCAGGGTGCGCAGCCTTAAACTTACCGGTCTGCGTGGCGGCGGCCAGGTCGGCATCGAGAACCACAAAGTCATCGCGCTCATTGCCCAGCTCGACAAGTGCCTCGCCATAGCTAACGCGCGTGGCGACTTTCTTGACGTCTGCCATTAGAGCTCCTCCCCTGCTGCTGCGAGCTCGGCCATGGCCTGCTCAAACTGTTCATCGTTGGGTGCCTTGCCGTGCCAGCCCACCTGGTTTTCCATAAAGGAGACGCCCTTGCCCTTCACCGTCTCGGCGATAATGGCCACGGGCGAGTCGCTCACTTTGCGGGCCTCGGCAAAGGCGGCGGCAATCTGCGCCATGTCGTTACCGTCGGCGAGCTCGATCACATGCCACTTAAAGGCGCGGAACTTGTCAGCGAGCGGCATGGCCGAGTTGACTTCATCGATCGTGCCGTCAATCTGCAAGCCGTTGTGGTCGACGACGGCAACAAGATTGTCGAGCGCATGGTTGCCGGCGAACATGGCCGCCTCCCACACCTGGCCTTCCTCGCACTCACCGTCGCCCAGCAACGTGTAGACACGGTAGCCGTCGCCCCAGTGCTTAGCGGCAAGCGCCATTCCAACTGCAGCAGAGATGCCCTGACCGAGCGATCCGGTGGACATATCGATGCCAGGGGCGTCGTTCATGTTGGGATGGCCCTGCAGTCGGCTGCCAATATGACGGAGCGTCTCGAGCTCTTCGACGGGAAAATAGCCGCGATTTGCCAACACCGAATACAGGCCCGGCGCCGCGTGACCCTTGGAGAGCACAAAGCGATCGCGATCGGCCTTGTGAGGGTCGGCAGGATCGATATTCATTTCCTCAAAGTACAGATACGTCATGATGTCGGCAGCACCGAGCGATCCACCCGGGTGTCCCGACTTGGCCGCGTGAACCGCAGTCACGACACCCTTCCTGACCTCATTGGCGACCTTCGCCAGCTCCTGGTTGGTCATACGAATTCCTCTCTTGAGAACAACCCCGGCACCGGATGACGCGATGCCGGGGCAATCCACTCGTTAAGCCTGAGCGACGACCTTCTGCCAGTCAGCCTCAAAAGAGGCGAGGCCCTGGTCGGTCAGCGGATGATGCAGGCACTTCTTGAGAGCGGCCATGGGCACGGTCGCAATATCGGCACCGAGTAGCGCGGCCTGGGTCACGTGGTTGGGCGTACGAACCGAGGCGGTGATGATCTCGACGGTGTCGTCGACGTTCTTGCCCGTCCAGTCGTAGTTCTTAATGCAGGTCACGACGTTGTCGAGCTGCGAGATACCGTCCTCGGCGATGTCATCGAAACGACCGACAAACGGGCTGATGTAGCGAGCACCGGCATTGGCGGCCATAAGGGCCTGCGTCGGCGAGAAGACGAGCGTCATGTTGACGCGCACGCCAGCATCGGCCAGTGCACGGCAGGCGGCAAGGCCGGCCTCGCACACGGGAAGCTTGACCACGATGTTGGGGGCGAGGGCGGCAAGGCGCTTGCCCTCCTCGATCATACCCTCGGCAGTGGTAGCGGTAGACTCGGCGGAAACGGGCAGGCCCTCGCAGAGCTCGGCAATCTTGAGCATATGCGGCTCAAAGTCGGCAAGCTTGCCGCCGGTCTTGGCGTACAGGGACGGGTTGGTGGTAACACCGGCCAGGCAGCCCCAGCTCTTGGCCTCGGCGATCTCGTCCAGATTGGCAGTATCGATAAAGAACTTCATGGTGCAAACTCCTTCGAAGGAATCCAAAACTCAAAAAATAGGACAAAGGGGATGTCCCTTTGTCCTATGTGCCGGGCCTGCGGCTGGGACATGCCCCAGGCCCGGCGTCGTGTAGGAAAAGCTACTTAGTCCTCGAGAGCCTTCTCGATGCGGCTCGTGACGCCCTTGAGGTTAAGACCGACGACGTACTGCTTGATCGGGCGCTTGATGTGCTCGATCACAAAGCGCTTGCCGTCGATGTCCTGGGCAGCGAGGTTGCGATAGAGCTTCTCGACCTGCTCCTTGACCTCGGGATCGTTGAACGCATAGTGGCCGGAGACATCCAGGATCTTCAGGCTGAGCTCATCGTCGGCAAGGATGTCATCGACCTGCAGGTTGACGTCGTCGCCAGTCATCCACTTGCGCCAGCGCTCGGTCTTGATAGCCTTGACCAGCAGCGTGTGATACAGGTCGGAGGGGTCATCGCACAGACCGTTGTCGACCAGGATCTGCTCGGTGGCGCAGAGCTTGAGGTAGGCGCGGGTCTCCTCGGTGCCATACTGCGGAGCGACGTTGGAGGCGGTCACGTGTGCCGGGATGTGCTCGAGCAGCGTCGCGTCGTCCAGATAGTCGGCGTTGTGCTCCTTCAGGCCCACGCCATAGCGCTTGGCCATATCGGCAAGCTCGCGGGCGTTCTTGAAGTTGTAGTGACCGACCTGCTCCGTCCAGCGGGTAAGGGTGCCGGTCTGGCCGACGATAAAGGTGGGCATGGGGCAGCCGCGCTTCTCGAGCTCGGGCTGCAGCTGAGAAATGAACTCCTCGTACTTATCGGTAGAGGTCAAGCCGCCATTGGTCTCCTCGGTACCGACCTCATAGGCGACCTCGGGCAGGTTATGCTCGCGACGGTACTGCTCAAGGTAGTCGATAAGATCGATCGTGCGGCGAAGCACCACGTCGAGCGGAATAACCTTGCCGATCTGATAGGGGTCCTTGGTGGGGTCGACCATCAGCAGGTCAAAGCCTGCCTCCATGTCGGCGACGAAGGACTTGCGGGCGAGCTCCATGGCCTCGTCCTCGGGCAGGTGGGCGTTACGCTCCTCGTCGCGCTGCCACGGACCGCCGTGATCGCGGCACAGGTAGTACGGACCGGTGTAACCCACCTCGTCGGCGACCTTCTTGATGTCGGCGGCAAAGCGCGTCTGGTCCCAACCGTTGACGTAGCCGGCGCCCATCTCGTCCATATCGACCTGGTTGCGGCTGGCGATAAACATGGGCGGGAAATCCTCGTCCTTGGCAAGCTCGAACACGGCCTGAATCAGGTTGGGGCTCATGGGGCCAATGCCGACCATGGTTGCGTGATCGCCGCTATCCTGCAGCTTGAGCATGCCCTGAACGGCCTGACGGATGGTGAGGTTGGACATTTTGTTCTCCTTCTCCAGAGGATTTTTGACAAAAGTTCCCTGGGACCCAGATGTGGGCCCTATCAGTACGGATGGATTTTGTTGTGTAGGGGCGGCTGTGCGGAGTCAAATCCATCCCTCCGCACAACCGGAGTCCTTAAAGGTTTACTTGGCCTGCTTGTCGAGCGTGGGCTTCATGGCAATCAGGATTGCAGCGGCGACCACGGCGCCAATCACGATGTCCAGGCAGAACAGCGCGACGTTGTTGGTGGCAAGGGCGACGATAAAGCCACCGTGCGGGACGTAGCAGTCGATACCCTGGAAGGCGGCAAGCGCCGCACCCACGGCAGAGCCGATGCAAATGCCGGGAAGGGTGTGACCGAGGTCCTTGACCGCAAAGGGGATAGCGCCCTCGGTAATACCAATGCAGCCCATGAACAGCGCGGAGATGCCCATCTGACGGTCGGCGTCATCGAACTTGTTCTTGGCGATGAGCGCAGCGAGGCCACAGGCGATCGGGGGAACGGCGACGGCGACGCGGAACATACCGTTAGGACCGTAGATACCGGAGGCCATGATGGCCATGGTGAAGGTCGAGGCGGTCTTGTTGATGGGGCCACCCATATCGAAGGCGGTCATAACGCCAATGACCAGACCCAGGACAACTGCGGAACCGCCCTGCAGGCTGCCGAGCACGCCGGTGAGCCAGTCCATCACAAAGCCAAGCGGCGTGGCCAGGATGTAGATATAGGCCATGCCCAGGACAAGCGAGGTCAGAATCGGGATGATCAGGATGGGCATGATGGTCTGGATGGTGTTGTTGACCTTCCAGGTCTTCATCCAGCGGACAAAGTAGCCGCAGATGACCGCCATGATCATGGCGCCCAAGAAGCCGGTCGAAACGCTGTTGCCGTTAGGGGTAACGACTGCGTTATTAACCAGGTAGCCCAGGACAAAACCGGGGGCGAGCGCGGGCTTGCCGGCCATCGAGTAGGAGATGTATGCCGCAAGCACCGGGATCATCATGGAGATGCCGGCCATGCCGATGGTGTTAAGGCTCACCATCAGCGGGTTCGTAACCTCCATGCCGTTGGCGCCGGCGGTACCGGATGCCAGCGAGAAGGCAAGAAACACGCCGCCGATAACGACGATGGGGATAAAATAGGAAACGCCGGTATTGAATGCATTGAGCAGCGTCTTGCCAGGATCGGCAAAGATAGACTGCTTGGACGCCGGTGTCGGGGCCTGCGGGGCAGCGGAGACGGCCTTCTTCTCTGCCTTGGCCTCGGCCTTGGGCGCGTCAACGGCGCCACCCGTCGCCTTGATGATCTCAATGGCCTGGTCGATGATCTTTACCGGATCGGCGATTACATCCGAGGTGCCGACCTTCAGGAACTTGCCCTCGGCCATCTTCTGCTCAAAACGGTCCTCGTTCTCGACACCCACGTCGACGGACTCCAGGACCAGGTCGGCGGAGTCCACGTCTTCCTGCGTGAGCTCATTCTCGATACCCAGGCCACCCTGAGCCTCGACCTTGCACTCGATGCCACGGGCGGCGCATTCATCCTGAATCGCCTTCTGGGCCATATACGTGTGGGCGATACCCACAGTACAGGCGGCAACGCCTACGATCTTCATTGCTTCCCTCTTTTCATAGAGTTGCGTGCGCAAGACACCGTTTGCGGAGGCCTCCGGAGCATCCCCTGCCGTTTGGACTTGCTGTCTTTTCGACAAGAACAATATAGGTGCTCGTTTTTCTTAATGCCAGCTTATTTCGGTAAACGCGCAGGTCAGAGCGTTGGTTATGCGATTTAGTTATGCGTTTAACCAAAAATGAATCCTGCGATTTTGCCCTCGATTTCAAAAGTCAAGAAGTATTTGATTTTTTCGGTAGACGGCAGATGCGCATGCCGGTCACAAATTTCGACCCCACCCGTATGCCGCATTTGTTGCATACTCATATGAAAGGAAAAAGCCGCTCACCGAAGCGTATCCTTCACCAAGACTCAAAGTCATCATGTTGGAAAATGCTCATCTGTCGGAAGGAGTCGCTGTGGCAAAACAGCGCGTTACGATCGCAGACGTCGCTCGAGAGGCGGGAACCTCGACGGCAAGCGTCTCGTATTACCTCAACGACAAACGAGAAAAGCTTAGCGAGAAGACGCAGGCAAAGATTGCGCGCGTCATCAAGGAGCTGGGATACGTCCCCAACGCCCAGGCGCAAACACTCACCGGCAAACAGACCCACGTCATCGCCATTATCATTTTGGATAACACCAACAAGTGGGCGGGCCTCGTCCTCAACGGCATGGAGCAGGTCATGCTCCCCGCGGGCTACCAGACGGTCGTTTGCACGAGCAACTTTAACCCCGAAACCGAGCTCATGTATGTCGACAAAATGCTCTCGCTGGGCGTCGATGGCTTTATCATCCAGCCCACGGCAAATTTCAAAGCCGTCCATGGCCGCATCAAGCGCGCCGGTAAGCCCGTCGTCTTTTTCGATGCGGCCATCTATAGCCCAGGTACCAGCTGGATCAAAACCAACCTTTACGACGGTGTGTACAACGCCACGCAGGCACTCCTCGACGCCGGTTACGAAGATTTCTTTTCCATTGCCGCCAACATGACCGAAATGCGCACCCGCATGGAGCGTTTTCAGGGGTATGCCGAGGCGCTGGCAGCGAACGGACAGCTCTACAAAGCGATTCCCATCGACCACAACAAGCCGTCGGTCGGCGAGCTTACCGAGTACTTTAAATACAAGTTCAACCCCGCCAAGCGAACCCTTATCTTCGTGCAAAATCAGTGGGCACTTCCCCGTATCTACAAGGCTCTCCAGCCCATGGCTCATCTACTTCCGCAGCAAATCGGTCTTTTGGGACTCAACTGCGAAGACTGGACCAACCTCACCACGCCGACCGTCTCCACGATCATCGAGCCCGTCGACCAGGAAGGCAGAGAGGCGGCCGAGATGCTCCTCGCGCTACTCGATGGCAGCAGCACGCCAGGTGAGCAGCGCATTCTCGAATGTAAACTCAATTGGCTCGGTTCCACCTCGATCTAGCCATACGTCAAATATGAGGCAATTGAATCCGTAGCGTTTGTCCCAAATCTTAAGTATTTGTTCGACAGAACGGCCCCTGCCGGCTCCTGCTAGACTGGTAGATTCCCAACCGTCCATCCAGGAGCCTCCATGTCGCGCAAGTCCGCCTACAAGCAAGCACTTTCCATCGGCACCGCCGTGGTGCTGGGGTTTGCGTTGTTCACAGGGTCGCTCGACGGGGCGCCCAGACTACTCTCGCCGCAAAGTGATGAGCAGGCGGTAGCCCTGGCCGAGAAGCAAGACGAGAGTCCCAGCCGCACTGACGACGAGGCAGACCTGGTTGCCCGGCTCGAATCGGGAACAGCGAGCTCCTCGGACTCTCAAAATAGCCAAGACTCTGGCGATGGCTCCGATTCCGCCGCAACCGACACCGGTGACGACGCATCCGCAAACAGCGCCACCCCCATCGACGAGGTCGAAAACCCCGACCTCGACCGCGCCCGTGGCGTATACCTCAGCAGCATTCCTGACTACGCGGGTAACCCCTATGTTGCCCTGCGCGCCGATAGCACGCACCCGCTCGGCACGCCGTCATTCACGCTCGATGAATACGAGCGCGCTACAGAAGAGGGTTGCTTTAAGAAGTTCTCCAAGCTCGACAGCCTGGGCCGCACCCGCAAAGCGCTCGCCTGCGTGGGCCCCGAATCACTCGGTCAAGGCGAGCGCGGCGATATCTCGCGTATCCATCCCGCTGGATGGCGCCAGCAGCGCTACGACTTTATTCCGGGCCAGAGTCTCTACAACCGCTGCCATCTCATCGCCTGGTCGCTTTGCGGCGAAAACGCCAACCGCAAAAATCTCCTCACCGGCACGCGCTATCTCAACGAGACAGGCATGCTGCCGTTTGAGGAGCAGATTCTCGGCTACATCCGCGACACGGGCAACCACGTGCTCTATCGCGTCACGCCTATGTATAACGAAGAGGAACTTGTCTGCCGCGGCGTGCGCCTTGAGGCGCAATCGGTCGAGGACCACGGCAAGGCCCTCTGCTTCCACGTATATTGCTACAACCTGCAGCCGCATGTGCAGATCGACTACACCACCGGCCGCAACCAGGCCTCGGGAGACTAGGGCCGATCAAGCTGCCCCAAAACCTAACATGATCCGTTTTCCTCCGTCCCCCAGAGATCAAAAAGAGCCGCTCTGGATTGCCCAGAGCGACCCTTGCATCAGCATGTATGTTGCAGGCAAAGCCCCACGCTACTTGGCGCGGCCCTCCTCATAGCGCTCGACCAGCTTGGCCTGAACGTCATAAGGCACCTGCTCGTAGCCGGCGGGCTTCATGGTAAAGTCGCCCGTGCCGCGCGTAATAGAGCGCAGACGCGTCGAATAATCCGTCAGCTCGGCCAGCGGCGCCTGGGCGATGACCACGGTGTCGCCGCGCTCATCGGTCTCCATGCCCGTCACGCGACCGCGCGATGCCGAGATGTCGCCCATCACGGCGCCGGCGTAGCTCTCGGGGATAGTCACCGTAATTTCCTCGATGGGCTCCAGCACCACCGGATCGGCATCGGCGCACGCCTTGCGCAGGCCGATGCGAGCCGCCGCGCGGAACGCCATCTCGTTGGAGTCGACGCTGTGATACGAGCCGTCGTACACCGCGACGCGAATGCCCGTGAGCGGATAGCCGGCGATAATGCCGTCCTTCATGGTCTCCTGCACGCCCTTGTCCACAGCGGGGATGAGCGAACGCGGAATGCGGCCACCCACGACCTCGTCCACAAACTCATAGCCGTCGCTCGTGCCGTCGGGTCCGATGAGCGGCTCCACGCGCAGCCAGCAGTCGCCGTACTGGCCGGCGCCACCGGTCTGCTTCTTATGGCGACCCTGGGCGCTTGCCGTGCGGCGGATGGTCTCGCGATACGGAATGCGGATCGGCACGCTCTTGGCCGCGACCTTGGTGCGGTCCTCCAGACGGTTAAGCAGCACCGAGACCTGTGCCTCGCCTACTGCGGAAATGATGGTCTGACCGGTCTCCTCGTCGCGGTCGATGCTCATGGTCGGATCGGCCTTGCATGCCTTCTCGATAAACGTATAGAGCTTCTCCTCGTCGCCGCGGTTCTCAGCCTCGATGGCGATACGGTACTGCGAGTTGGGGAACGTGAACGCCGCCGCCTCGACCTTACCGGTAATGGAGAGCGTGTCGCCCGTCTCGGCAGCCAGCTTGGGCGCCACGATGATGTCGCCGGCATAGGCGTGACCGACCTCGGTCATGTCGCGGCCGCACATCACATACAGATGAGCCAAACGGTCGCTCTTGCGCGTACGGGCGTTGACGAGCTCAAGACCCGGCTCAAGCGTGCCCGTCAGCACCTTGATAAAGCTGATACGACCCTGCTGCGGATCTGCCAGCGTCTTAAATACAAACGCCACCGGACGGTCATCGTCGCTCGAGATCTTAAGCGAATCGCCGTCGATGAGTGGCATCTCGCCGTAGTCCGTCGGCGCCGGGAAGTACGTGGCGATGTCGTCCATCAGCGAGTTGACGCCCTGCTCCTTAATACAATCGCCCGCAAAGACCGGCACAAAGATGCGCTCGGCGATCGCCTTCGACAGCAGGCCTTCAAGCTCCTCCTGCGTCAGCGTCTCCTCGCCTTCCAAGTACTTCATCATCAGTTCGTCGTCAGCCTCGGCCACCAGCTCGCACAGATGGTCATGGGCCTCCTCGGCCTGGGCACGATACTCCTCGGGAATCTCCGACTCAACGGCTTCGGTGCCGTTGCAATGGCGTGCCTTCATGCGCACCAGGTCGATGATGCCATCAAAGTCCTCGCCCTCGCCCCAGGGAAGGGTCACGGCGCCCAGGCGCGTGCCAAAGCGCTCCTGCAGCAGATCCATTGTGGTCGCAAAGCTGGCCTCGGAGCGCGACAGACGGTTTACGAACACCGCACGCGCCAGGCGCAGGTCCTCGGCGGCATACCAGAGCTTAACCGTCGTAGGCTGCGGGCCGGCCTCGGCGTCGACCACAAACAGAGCCGTCTCGCAGACGCTCATCGCGGCAAAGGCGTCGCCGATAAAATCGGGGTAGCACGGGGCATCGAGCACATTGATGCGCGCGCCCTTCCAGTCGATCGGCGCGATGGTCGTCGAGATGGAGAATGAACGCTTGACCTCTTCGGGGTCATAGTCGAGCGTAGGCTTGGTGCCGTCGTGGCCGCCCAGGCGGGCGGTCTTGCCAGAAAGGTGGAGCATGGCCTCGGCGAGTGAAGTCTTGCCCACCCCGCCTTGGCCTACGAGCACCACGTTCCTTACGTTGCCGGTCTTGGGAGCACCCATGATGACCTCCTTGCAGGGCCGCGCGCAATGCGCGACGCCAACGGGGAGAGTTCGCGGTCGGTGCCGTCCCGGGAGCAGCATGGTCGGCAGCCGAGCCGACTCACCCTCCAAATGTCCTATGCCACCACCCTACCCTCACGGGCGACCGTCCATGCACACCTTTCGGCACACGTATGAATACAGGCGGCGAGAGGACAGAGCAAGTATGCCAGGCGATTATTAAACCCCATCGATACAAATAAAAGCCGTCGCAGACCATAAGACCTGCGGCGGCTTCTTCTCAATACATAGCTGAGCCTAGCCCTCGATACGGCTCAAGAACTCACGGGTACGTTGCTCACGCGGATGGTCGATCACCTGCTCGGCCGGACCCTCCTCGACAATGCGACCGCCGTCCATAAAGACCACGCGGTCGGCAACGTCGCGCGCAAACTGCATCGCGTGGGTCACGATTACCATCGTCATATTCTGCGCGGCAAGGTCTTTAATGACACGCAGCACCTCGGCCGTTAGCTCGGGATCGAGCGCCGAAGTCGGCTCGTCAAAGAACAGGATCTCCGGGTCGAGCGCCAAGGCGCGGGCAATACTCACGCGCTGCTGCTGACCACCCGAAAGCTCACACGGCACCTTGTTCTCGTTGCCCGTCAGCCCCATTTGCGCAATCAGCTCGTGAGCGCGGGCTTCCGCCTGCTCGCGCGGACGCTTAAGCACACGAATCGGCGCATCGATGATGTTTTTCATCACGGTATAGTGTGGGAACAGATTGTAGTTCTGAAACACCAGGCCAAACCGCGAGCGCGCTTGCTTGGGCACATCGCCCTTCGCATAGACCGCGCCCGAACCCGCATCCGTCGCAACGGCAAGGTCTCCAAACGAGAGCGAGCCTCCGTCGAGTGTCTCGAGCAGCGTGGCACACCGCAGCAGCGTGGACTTGCCGCCACCCGAAGGTCCGATAATCGCCACGACCTCGCCACGCTTCACCTCAAGCGAGATATCCTTGAGCACCTCATTGCCGCCAAACGCCTTGCGCGCGTTCGATATATTCATTACCGAATTAATCATGGTAGTAATCCAATTTTTTCTCGGCGGCGCCCAGCAGCATCTCGACCACGAAGTTAAAGACCCAGTAGATCAGCGCGGCAATCGCAAACGGCACCATGCTCACCTGCGAGGCGACCAGCGCCTTGGCCGTCGAGAACATCTCGCCCACGCCGATGGCAAACGCCAGCGACGTGTCCTTGACCAGCGTGATGATCTCGTTGCCCATCGCCGGCAAAATTCGCTTGGCGACCTGCGGCATCACGATATACAGAAACGTCTGCGTGCGCGAATAGCCCAGCACCTCGGCGGCCTCGTATTGACCGCGCGGAATGGACTGCAGGCCCGAGCGATAGATCTCGGCAAAATAGCCGGCGTAGTTGATGATGAACGCCACGACGCACGCCGTCCACTTGGAATCGGGCGTGAGCGAAATGCCGAACACGTAGTACGGGGCAAAGTAGATGGCAAACATCTGCAGCATGAGCGGCGTACCGCGCATGACCGAAATGTAGATGCGCGCAATCCAGCGAAGCGGCGCGATTTTGCTCATGCGCATAAACGCCACGGGGATTCCCAGCGGAATCGACCCGAGCAGCGTCAGCACAAACAGCTGCAAGCTGACCAAGAATCCCTGGCCAAGCATCTGCATCATTACTTGGATAGACATTACTTGAGCACCCAATTATCGAAAGATAGACCATAGCTTGAATATTTATCGCAGAGGTCCTTGACCGTGCCATCCTCGTAGAGCGCCTTGAGCGACTCGGTCACGGCATCGGCGGACTTGGTGTCGCCCTTCTTAAAGCCAACGGCGTAGTGCTCGCTGGACAGCGGCTTGTCGAGCTGCGTATAGGCATCGGGCTTTGCGGCAAGCTGATACTGAGCGATCGAGAGGTCACAGGCAACGGCATCGACTGCACCACTCTCGAGCTGCATAAATGCCGTGTTGTACTCACCGATGGTATCGAGCGTGGCAAACGTCGCGGCCAGATCCTTCTGGTCGCCCTCGAGCACATCCTGTGCAGCGGAATCAGTCTGCGTAATCACGGTCTTGCCGGCAAGATCGTCCCAGCTCTTGATACCCGCGTCCTTCTTGACCACGAGCACCTGCTCGTTAAGCATATAAGGCTCGGAGAACGTGTAGTCGTCCTCGCGGCCCTCCATGGTAAAGCCGTTCCAGATGCAGTTGATGGCACCCGAGTTGAGCAGCGTGTCCTTGGCGTCCCAGTCGATGGCCTCGTATTTGACCTCCCAGCCCTGCTTATCGGCAACGGCCTTGGCAAGGTCGAGGTCAAAGCCCGTGTACTCGCCGTCATCGCCCACAAAGCCGTACGGAGGATAGGACTTATCAAAGCCCACCACGAGCTTCTTGGACTCCGCAGCGCCCTTCACGTCCTTGGCTGCAGCAGAACCGGCAGCGGAACCCTTACCGGCACCACCACCGCAGCCTACCAGGCCAAGACCTAGAACCGTAGCGAGCGAACCGGCTAGACCAACAAACTGACGACGAGACATATCGGTATTCATGGTATTCCCCCTTGGTGGCACTTTAGTTAGGTAAAGTGAGTCATGTAACGTTCAGAATCATACACTCTACCTTGATAAAGTACAAGGGAGAGGTTGCCCGGCGTGGGCGGGGAGCGGCGCGTAATTAAGTTTCCTGCTCTACAGTCCTGCGCAAGACGGAAAGCACATTAAGTGCTTTCCTTTGCGTGCGGAACTCGCGATAAACTTAATTACGCGCCGCTCCCCGCCCACGCCGGGCAAACATCGTTGGACTTATCGCTGACACGATTAAACCGCTTGTATATCGCCTGCTGGCTTGGCACGGTACAATACTTGCAGCTTTAATTCATGAATTAGTGGAGTTATTGATGGCAGAATCTCGTGCGGATCGTAGAGCTCGTCGTGCTTTGGTGGAGGCGGCTGAGGGGTCGAAGAAGGAGAAATCTTCTACGAAATCCAAGTCTTCTAAAGCTGCAAAAAGCAAATCGACCAAGAACAGGGCTAAGACCAAGCGTTCTGACTCTCGTCGAGGCGGGGACAAAGCACCTCGGACTCGTTCCAAGCGCCCGCATAATGATTCGGTTTCGTCTGCACGTAAGGCTGTGGACCCCAAGTCTCCCTGTTCGATCATGAAAGCTTGCGGTGGGTGTACGGCGCTCAATCGTCCTTATAAGAAGCAGCTCGCCGCCAAGCAGGCTGCTATGGAGGAGCTTTTTGCTGCTCTTTGCGAGCGTGAGGGTATTAGCGTCGACCCCATTCGCGGTATGGGCGTCACCCTGGGCGACCCGGGCAAATATCCTGCGCCGCGTGGCTTTCGTCATAAGGCTGCCACTCCCTTTGCTCCCGGTAAGGAGGGCGCTGTCCGTTGCGGTTTCTTTGAGCGCGGCACGCACAAGATCGTTGCCGTACCCGAATGCCCCGTCGAGGCACCGGGCGCCCGACAAATTCTTAACGGCATCGCGCGTGAAGCTGAGCGCCTGCATATTCCCGCCTTTAATGAGGACAAGCATCTTGGTTTACTTCGCTATGCCGTCGTCCGCTGCGGTTGGCGTACCGACCAGGTCATGGTCACGCTCGTGACCGCTCAGCGCGACTTGCCGCATGCGCAGGAGTTCTTTGAGGCTGTCGCCGCACTCAATCCGCACATCGTCACCGTCGCCCAAAACATCAACGGACGTCCCGGCAACGCCATCCTCGGCGAGGAAACCCGCATTGTATATGGCGCCGAGTGCATGCGCGACCAGCTGCTCGGCTGCGAGTTCGATATCTCCCCCACCGCGTTCTACCAGACCAACCCGCAGCAGACCGAGCTGCTCTATCAGCTCGCGATTGACGGCATGGACCTGCAGCAGGGCGACGTACTCATGGATGCCTATTGCGGTAGCGGAACTATCGGCCTGTGCGCCGCGAAGGATGCCCAGGACAGAGGCGTCGGCATTATGCTGCTCGGCGTGGAGCGCAACCCGGCGGGCATTGCCGACGCACGTCGCAATGCCGAGCTCAACGGCCTCACCCGCAGCGCTTGGTTTATGGCCGACGACGCCACCGACTACATCCTGGATGCCGCCGACAACAACGAACGCGTCGACGTTCTTTCCATCGACCCGCCGCGCGCCGGCTCCACGCCCGAGTTCCTCGAAGCTGCCTGCGCACTTAAGCCGCGCCGCATCACCTATATCAGCTGCAACCCCGTGACCCAAGAGCGCGACCTGCACCAGCTCCTCGACGGAGGCTATCGCCTGCTCAAGATCACGCCAGTCGACATGTTCCCCCATACCGACCACACCGAAACCGTAGCGGTCCTCGAACGCCGCTAACCAACCTCAGTAGATTTTTGGGACAAGAAAGGGGGCGACCCGTCTGGGCCGCCCCCTTCGCTTGGTTTAAAAATTCCGCTATATCCCCTTGCGCAGGTCGCACACGCCGGCTGCCGCCATCTCGCGCAGCAGCGTCTCGCGATCGCGCGTCACGATCAGATCCAACGGGAAGTGAATCTCGTCGAGCATCTTGCGAGCGTAATCGAGGTTACCAATTGCCATGCCAATGTGCGCATCGGTCGAAACGCCAATGCCCACGCCCAGCTCGGCGCAGCGCTCGGCGATCTTGCGGCATACGACCCAATGCTCAGTGTCGACACCGTGTTCAAGACTATGGTTGTTGATCTCGATAATCTTGTGCTTGGCCTTAGCCGCCAACAGCACCTCGTCGATATCGAACGGCACGCCCGAACGCCCCGTGTGACCCAGCATGAACACCTTGGGGTGCTCCAGGGCATTGATATACATCTCGGTCGTCTGGGCCAGCGTCGCGCCCTCAGCAATCTGCGGATTATGCACGCTTGCAACCAAATAATCCAAATTACGCGTAACCAAATCGAACAGCGAATGCTGACGGCTGTACGAATCGCCGGCAATATCGAGCGTGACAGGAGTGTCCTCGCCAAACAGGCTTCCGTCCAGCGAAACGATATCGGCCTCGGCACCACGCAGCACCAGCACGCCGCTCCAAATGCGCGGCCAGATATCCTGGTTGATAAAGAACTGGTAACTGCGCAGGTCATTGGGGCAAGCCGTAACCATAGAGCTCAAATGGTCGGCAGATCCGAGCACCTGCAGACCACGCTCTGCCGCCCAGTACACATTCTCCTCAATGGTCGAATATGCATGCGCAGAGAACATCGTATGGGTATGAATGTCACAAGAAAGCAGGTAGGGCATCAGGTCTCCTTATCTGGCACGGCCGTCGCTTATATTCATTGTACGCATAGCCTTCGATAGTCGTAAAACCACTCCATCCCAAAGACACAACGTCCATGACAACGGGGTCCGGCTTAACACCAAACCCCGTTTCACGTAAAACATCGTAGGCAGAGCGCTTTACTTTCAACGATACTCGTCCGCCAACTGTTTCCAAGCGGGTAGCGAATTGACAATCGTTTCGTAGCTCACGCAATAGCCCAGGCGGAACCAACCCGGCATACCAAAGCTGTCCGAGGGAACCGCAAGCAACTCATACTTCTTTGCGCGCTCGCAAAACGCATTCGCATCGGGCTCCAACGCTTTCACCCATAGGTAGAACGCGCCATCCGGCTCAACATAGGTGTAGCCATACTCCGCCAGTGCGTCGGTAAGCGCCGTGCGGTTGCGAGCATAGGCCTCAACGTCACTCGGCTCATCGATGCAGTCGATAATTACGCGCTGAAAGAGCGCCGGCGCGCACACGAAGCCCAGCGTACGGGCGGCACCGGCAACGGCGGGCATTAGACGATCTGCCTGAGGATTCGTATTGGGAACAAGGATCCATCCCACGCGCTCGCCCGGCAGCGAAAGCGACTTAGAATACGAGTAGCACACCACGGTGTTCTCGTAGATCGAGGGCACCCAAGGCACCTCGGCACCGTACACGATTTCGCGGTACGGCTCATCCGAGATGAGCATAATCGGATTCTCGGAATCGCGCTGAGCGTTGGCCTCGCGCAGAACATTGGCCAGTCGCGTCAGCGTGTCGCGTGTATATACGGCACCGGTTGGGTTGTTGGGCGAGTCGATAATGACGGCTGCCGTCTTGTCGGTGATCGCCTTGAGCACGTTGTCCACGCTCAGCTGGAACGTGTCTTCATCAGCAGGCGCCTCAACACACGTACAGCCGGCCTTCTCAATCCAAACGCGATACTCCGGAAAGTACGGGGCGATAACAATAACCTCGTTGCCCGGGTTCGTAACGGCGTTGAGCGTGCAGGTGAGCGAAGCCGCAGCACCCACCGTCATAAAGACGTCCTTACCCTCATAGTTCGTTCCAAAGCGGCGGTTGAGCGATTCGGCGACGGCTGCTCGACATTGTGGTAGGCCCGGAGCGGGGGTGTAGCCGTGCAACTGATCACTCGGCAGCTCCAGGGCCTTCTTAATCGACTCAGCCACGGCAGCCGGCGCCGGAACGCTCGGATTGCCCAGCGAAAAATCGAATACGTTTTCCGCACCGATCTGCGCCTTGCGCTCAAGGCCATAGCTAAAAATCTCACGGATGATGGAGCTTTCCGCACCGCGAGCATACATAGTTTCGTTGATCATCTGTTCCCCTTTCGCATAGGCGCTATTGTACGCTTTAGTCGAGCAAAGTGCCGCAGCAATGTTGATTGGGGACAGACTTAAATGCGTGAAAACGCTCATTTAAGTCTGTCCCCAATCAACAGATGGCCCAATATCGCTCAAAAAAAGCCTCCGCAGGTTTCCCCGCGGAGGCTTTCGCCACAAAGACTATTTGTCGGCGTCGGTGTCGGCGTCGGCATCGACGACGGCATGGTCATCGCCAGCATCATCGGATGCGACTTCGGCATCCTCCTGCATGGCCGCCTGCGCAAAGGCCGCGGCATCAGCCGCCAGCTCTTCCTCGCTCATACGGGGCGTGCGCTTCTTGGTCGGCATGCCGGCCGCCTTGGCATTGCGCTCCTCCTTGGCCGCCAGGATATCGCCCTCGCGCTCAAGGTAGGCGTCCCACTCGTTGTCGAGCAGGGCGTTCACGGCGTCACCCTCGACGGTCTCGCGCTCGAGCAGCACCTTGGCCATCAGGTCGAGCTGATCGCGACGGGCATCCAGGATCTCGACCGCACGACGATGGGCCTCACGCATAATGCGCTGGACCTCAATGTCGATGCGACGCGCCGTCTCCTCAGAGTAGTCCTGGTGATCGGCGTAATCGCGACCAAGGAACACCTGATGTTGCGCCTCGCCAAACACTTGCGTGCCCAGCTCCTCGCTCATGCCCAGGCGCGTGACCATCTCGCGCGCCATCTTGGTTGCGCGCTCCAGATCGTTGCTCGCGCCCGACGTAATGTCATCGCACATGAGCTCCTCGGCAACGCGACCGCCCAAGAACACGGCGAGCTCGTCGAGCATCTCGTTCTTGGTCTTGAGGAAGTGGTCCTCCTGCGGAAGCTGCAGCGTGTAGCCCAGAGCCTGACCGCGGCTGACGATCGAGATCTTGTGGACCGGATCGGAGTGCTCCAGGATGTGGCCCACCAGGGCGTGACCGCTCTCGTGGTAGGCAATCGTGGTGCGCTCGGCCTCGGTCATCACGCGACCCTTGCGCTGCGGTCCGGCAATCACGCGCTCCATCGACTCCTCGACCTCGTCCATCGAGATCACGGAACGATAACGGCGAGCGGCCAGCAGCGCAGACTCGTTGAGCAGGTTCGCCAAATCGGCACCAGTAAAGCCAACGGTCATCTGGGCGAGCTTCTCAAACTTAACGTCCTCGTCCATCGGCTTATTCTCGGCATGCACGCGCAAGATCTGCTCGCGGCCCTTTACGTCCGGACGATCGACCGTGACCTGGCGGTCAAAGCGACCGGGGCGCAGCAATGCCGGGTCCAGAATATCGGGGCGATTGGTCGCGGCGATCAGGATGACCGACTCGCTTTCCTCGAAACCGTCCATCTCGACCAGCAGCTGGTTGAGCGTCTGCTCGCGCTCGTCGTGACCGCCGCCCAAGCCAGCTCCGCGCTGACGTCCCACAGCATCGATCTCATCGATGAAGATGATTGACGGGGCCTGGGACTTGGCCTCCTTAAAAAGGTCACGCACACGGCTGGCGCCGACACCTACGAACATCTCGACAAAGTCGGAACCCGAGATGCTAAAGAACGGCACCCCCGCCTCGCCGGCAACGGCCTTGGCCAGCAGCGTTTTACCGGTGCCCGGAGGGCCAACCAGCAACACGCCACGCGGGATCTTGGCGCCCAGCTTGCGATAGCGATCCGGATCGCTCAAAAAGTCACGGATCTCCTCGAGCTCCTCGACTGCCTCGTCCACGCCGGCAACGTCTTCAAACTTGACCTTGGGGCGTGTGGCCTCGTTGGTCTTGGCGTTGGTCTTGCCAAACTGCATGTTCCTGTTGTTGGCGCCCATCATCTGGCGCATAAAGTAGAACATGATGGCGATAAGGGCGATCGTCGGAAGCACACTCATCGCCAAGTCGCCCCAAAAATCGGGATCGTTGGTGTTGACGATGTACTTGGTATCGGGGTGCTCCGCCATGAGCTCGGCAAGCGAATCGGAGCCGACATAGGTCGAAGAGAAGCTCTTGAGCTCGCTCGTATCGCCCTTGTCCTTCTTCGTCTTCCAGTAATGACCCGTCACGCTTCCGTCTTGAACCGTATAGGTCAGATCTTCGACGCGATCCTGCTTGATGGCGCTCACCATCTCGCTCGTCGCGAGCTTAACGGTATTGCTGGAATTGGCAAAGCCGGAGCCCATGTTAAAGAAGGCGTAGCCCAGAAGCGCGCAAGCCAAAATAAAATACAGCCAGCCCGTACGCGTGGGCTTCTTGCCTCCGGGCATCCCCGGGATCTTTGGGTCCCGGGGAGTCTGGGAATTGTTATCGTTACGGTCGTCGGGCATCTTACGAATAAACCTCCGGTTTCAAAATGCCCAGATACGGAAGGTTACGATAGCGCTCGGCATAGTCGAGGCCGTAGCCCACCACAAAGGCATCGGGGCAATGGGTTCCAACATACTTGGGCGTGATGGCCGAGACGC
>USCS01000003.1 GCA_900552875.1 uncultured Collinsella sp.
GCGTGCGGAACTCGCGACAAACCAAACCCAACTCGCCAGCCCAGCGGCCATGGGGTCCCAAGGTTGTCAAAAAAGCGGCCGGCGCGCAGTGCGCCGACCGCCGATATATGGGGTCTGATATTTTCTACCAGCTGGTTCCTCTTACTCGTCTAGGAGATCCTCTGGTATGTCGTTGCCGTCGCTTAGGTCGATGGGGGCTTCCTCGGTGCTAGTTGCGGCTGCATCCTCGGCGCCTTCGCCTTCGGGCTTTTCTTTGGCTGCAGTCATGCGGGCTACGGCGCATACGCGGTCGTTGTCGTCCACGGTCATCATCTTGACGCCCTGGGTGGCTCGGCCGGTCTGGCTGATCTCGTCGGTCTTGACGCGAATGACCGTCGCGCCTTCCGTCACGATGAACAGCTCGTGCTGCGGGCCCACCGTCTTCATGGCCGCGAGGTTGCCCTTGCGCTCGGTCATCTGGATGGTGTAGACACCCTGGCCGCCGCGATTCTGCTCCGGGTAGTCCGCGACCGGCGTGCGCTTGCCGTAGCCGCGCTCGGTGATGACGAACAGATCGCCGTTGCCGTTAGTGACTTCCATGCCCAGAACGCTCACGCCGTCCTTCATGCCGATACCGCGAACGCCGCTAGTATCGCGGCCGGTGGCGCGCACCTGCTCCTCGGAGAACATGATCGCCTTGCCCGCGGTGGTGGCCAGGATAATCTTGTCGCCCTCGCGCACGCGGCGCACGTTCAGCAGCGCGTCGTCGTCACGCAGGTTGATAGCGATCAGGCCATCGCGGCGGCTGCGGTCATATGCGCTCATCACGGTCTTCTTGACCATGCCGCTCTTGGTGGCAAACATCAGATACTCGTCGGCAGGGAACTCGCGGCAGCTGATGACGCTCGCGATCTTCTCGCCCTCCTCGAAGGGTAGCAGGTTGACGATCGCGGTACCGCGCGCCTGGCGCGTACCCACCGGCAGCTCGTGCACCTTCAGGCGATAGACCTTGCCCTTGCTCGAGAAGAACAGCACGTACTCGTGCGTGGACGCGATGAACATCTCGTCGATGACATCGTCCTCTTTGAGGTTGACGCCCGACACGCCCTTGCCGCCGCGTTTCTGGGCGCGGTAGGCGGCCACCGGGATGCGCTTGACATAACCGGTGTGGGTGATGGTCACGACCATGTCCTCGTCGGCAATGAGGTCCTCGACGTCCAGGTCCTTCTCGACCTGGCTGATCTCGGTGCGGCGCTTATCGCCGAACTTCTTGGAGATCTCACGCATCTCTTCCTTAATGACGCCCAGGATCTTCTCCTCGTGCGCCAGCAGGTCCTCGTAGTAGGCGATGGCGCGGCGCAGGCCGTCCAGCTCTTCCTGAATCTTGTCGCGCTCCAGGCCGGTCAGGCGGCGCAGCTTCATCTCGAGGATGGCCGTGGTCTGCTCGGGCGTAAAGCCAAAGCGCTCGATCAGGCGGCTGCTGGCCTCGGAGTCGGTCTGCGAGGAGCGGATAATGCTGATGACCTCATCAATATGGTCGAGAGCCATCAGGTAGCCCTCGAGGATATGCGCGCGGGCCTGGGCCTTCTTAAGGTCGAAGCGGGTGCGGCGGGTGACGACGTCGACCTGGTGATCGATGTAGTGCTGCAGCATCTCGCGCAGGCTCAGGCATTTGGGAACGCCGTTGACGAGCGCCAGGTTGTTGGCGCCGAAGGTCGTCTGCAGCGAGGTGTACTTATACAGGTTGTTGAGCACGACCTGCGGGATGACGCCCTTCTTGAGCTCGATGACCAGACGAATGCCCTTCTGGTTGGACTCATCGCGCATATCCGAGATACCCTCGATGCGCTTGTCGTTGACGAGCTGGGCGATCTTCTCCTGCAGGGTGCCCTTGTTGACCATGTAGGGAATCTCGGTAAAGACCAGGCGGTTGCGGCCGGTCTTGGTGGACTCCACGTGGGCCTTGGCGCGCACGGTAATGGAGCCGCGGCCGGTCTCGTAGCTCTGCTTAATGCCGGCGCTGCCCATGATGATGGCGCCGGTGGGGAAGTCCGGACCGGGCATGATCTGCATGAGCTCGTCGACAGTGGCGTCGGGATTATCGATCAGGTAGCAGGTTGCCTCGATCGCCTCGGTGAGGTTATGCGGGGCGATATTGGTGGCCATGCCGACGGCGATGCCCTGGCTGCCGTTGACCAGCAGGTTGGGGAAGCGCGCAGGAAGCGCCACGGGCTCGGCGAGCGATTCGTCGTAGTTGGGCTGCCAGTCGACGGTATCCTTCTGCAAGTCACGCAGCAGTTCCATGGCGGGCTTGGCCAGGCGGCTCTCGGTGTAACGCATGGCTGCCGCGCCGTCGCCGTCGATGTTGCCGAAGTTGCCGTGACCGTCGATGAGCGGCGTGCGCATGGAGAACCACTGCGCCAGGCGGACCATGGCCTCATAGACCGCGAAGTCGCCATGCGGGTGGTACTTACCGATAACTTCGCCGACCGTCCAGGCCGACTTCTTGTGTGGGCGGTTGGGGTAGATGCCACTCTCGTTCATTGCGTACAGGATGCGGCGGTGCACCGGCTTTAAGCCATCGCGCACATCCGGCAGGGCGCGCGCCGTGATGACCGACATCGAATACTCGATAAACGACTGCTTCATCTCGCGGCCAAACTCCGAAATCTGGAGCTGGCCGCCATTGATATCCTCGCCGGCCGAGGCGCCGCGATCGACTTCGCCAAAGCTCTCCTCGAGCTCGCCGTCGTCGTCCTCTTCCTCATCATCATCGGCATCGGGGTTATAGGCGTCAGGATCGCCGTCCTCGCCCTGCTCAGCACGGGCAAGCAGGCGCTTCAGATCGTCGGGCATGCCGGCATCGCCGGCCTCGCCCATACCCTCGTTATTGTTGATATCGTCTGCCACGTTACCTCCTCATGGTTTGCGTGGTCCATTAGTTCCCTACCACGGAGACGGCTTTTCCAGGTGCCGCAGATTCGCCCGAAAGAGGAGGGAAGCGTACTTGGGTACGCGACCGACGATTGAGGGCGAAGGTGCGGTGGCTGGGAAAGCCGAACAGGTTAGGCGTCTAAGAAGCGCGCGTCGTGCGCGTGCTTCTCGATGTACTCGCGGCGATAGCCGACCTCGGAACCCATCAGCTCGCGCACGGCGCGGTCTGCCACCACGGCATCCTCGATCGACACGCGCTGCAGGATGCGGGTCTTGGGATCCATCGTCGTCGAGGCAAGCTGCTTGGGGTCCATCTCGCCCAGGCCCTTGTAGCGCTGGACGGTATAGCCCTTGCGCTTTTTGGTGATCTTGCCGTCCTTGGCCTTGCCGTCCTCGTCGTTGTCGTCGGGGTTCAGGCCCAGACTCTGGATGGTGTCGCGCAGGATCTCGTCTTCGGGCTGGCGGCCGTTGGGATACACGTAGTGGATCTTGTTGCGCACCTTAATGCCAAAGATGGGCGGGCAGGCAACATAGACGTAGCCGGCATCGATCAGCGGACGCATGTACTTGTAGAAGAACGTCAGCAGCAGGATGCGGATATGTGCACCGTCGACGTCTGCATCGGTCATGATGATGATCTTGTGGTAGCGCGCCTTGGTGATATCGAAGTCGCCGCCGTCGCCGGCGCTCGTCGTGACGCCACAGCCGATCGCGGTAATCAGCGACTGGATGGTGTCACTCGAGAACGCGCGATGGTCACCAACGCGTTCGACGTTCAAAATCTTGCCGCGCAGGGGCAGAATCGCCTGGATGTCTCGGCGACGGCCGTCCTTGGCCGAACCGCCTGCCGAGTCGCCCTCTACGATGAAGAGCTCGGTCAGCTCGGCATCGCGCACCGAGCAGTCGGCGAGCTTACCGGGCAGGGACGCCGTCTCGAGCAGGCTCTTGCGACGCGTCGCTTCGCGCGCCTTGCGGGCGGCGTTGCGCGCCTTGCAGGCCTGTTGCGCCTTCTTGACGATCTCGCGGGCGGGCTTGGGATGCTCCTCCAAGTAATCGGCGAGGCCGTCGGTCACAATCTTGAGCGTGAGCGCGCGCATATAGGAGCTGCCGAGTTTGGCCTTGGTCTGGCCCTCAAACTGCGGATCGGGCAGCTTGACCGAGATAACGGCCGAAAGGCCCTCGCGCACATCGTCGCCGGTCAGGTTGGCGTCTTTTTCCTTGAGCAGGTTCTGCTTGCGCGCGTAATCGTTGATCACGCGGGTGAGCGCGGTGCGGAAGCCCTCAAGGTGCATGCCGCCCTCGGGAGTGTAGATGTCGTTGGCAAACGACATGACGTTCTCGCCGTAGCCGCTATTCCACTGCAGGGAAACCTCGACCTCGCCCATCTTGGTCACAGGCGCGTCCGGGTCCGATTTGCCCTCGATGTAGATGGGCTCCTTAAAGGCCTCGGGGACGTCCTTGCCCTCGTTGAGGAACTTGACGAAGTCGATGATGCCGCCCTCGTAGCAAAACTCCTCCACATGGGGAGTCGCCTCGCGCTCGTCGGTCAGCACGATCTTGAGGTTCTTATTGAGGAACGCCGTCTCCTGCAGACGGTTGTGCAGCGTATCGAAATCGTAGATGCATGTCTCGAAGATCTCGTCGTCGGGCCAGAAGGTGACGGTGGTGCCCGTCGAATTCGAGGTGCCCACGACCTCCATCTTCTTAACGGTCTTGCCGCGCGAGAACTCCATCTCGTAGGTGTTGCCGTCGCGACGAACCTGAACGACCACGCGCTTGGACAGTGCGTTGACGACGGAGATGCCAACGCCGTGCAGGCCGCCCGAAACCTTATAGGCCGAGTTATCGAACTTACCGCCGGCGTGCAAGATCGTCATGACGACCTCGAGCGTCGGGATCTTTTTAACAGGGTGCTCGTCGACGGGGATGCCGCGCCCGTTGTCGACGACCGTGATGGAGTTGTCGGCGTGGACCGTCACCTGGATCTCGGTGCAGAAACCGGCCATGGCCTCGTCGACGGAGTTGTCAACGATCTCCCACACCAGGTGATGCAGACCGCTGGCGCTCGTCGAGCCGATATACATGCCCGGGCGCTTACGAACGGCCTCGAGACCTTCGAGAATCTTAATCTCGCCGCCATCGTAATCGTTTTCGTTTGCCACACGTCCTCCTTCAGTCAAGAAAATGTGTACAGCCTTACTAGTTTATCGTAAAAAAATACCCTCGGGAACGAGGGTATTTGGCTCTATAAGGCCACCAGATGCGATTTAAGGCTCTTTTTTGCTTTGCACGCCCTTGGCCCACTCGGCACTGGCTCTCATGGCATTCTCGAGGGCCTCGCGCAGTTTTTGGTCTTCGATGGGTGCCACTTGGCGCTCGATTTCCTCGCGCTCGGCATCATCCAGATCAGCATGCGGGGCCGGCGGGCGCTCGGTCGTCGCCGGGCGCAGGCGCTGCTTGGCGGCGGGCGGCGTGTGACCGGGCGCGGTGGTTTTGAACACCAGGCCGTCCACATGCGCACCGGCGCGCTCCATGCGCGCGCGAATGATCTCGCGCAACAGCGTCATTTCCTGCGTCCACGAGGGCGAGTCGAGATACACCAGCAGCTCATTGGACTCGGGCAGGTAGCGCAGCCCCGTCATATGCCGCCCCTCGCGCGTACCCGAGCACACCGCGTTCCATGCGCGATAGACCGCGCGCGACTCCTCGGCGGCCTCCATCTGTGCGCGGCGCTCGGGCGTCGCCGCGGCCAGAATGCGCTGGCGTTCTGCGTTTAAAAAGCCGCTGAAGGCGACCGTTTCGCTCTCTCGCTCGTAATTAGCGCGCCTCACCCATGCTCACCACCTTGGCTCGATCGAGCAGGTCATCGGTAAAGTACCCCAAGTTGGTCGTGGTTATGACCGTCTGGATGTCGTCGCCGATCAGCTGCAGAAAAGCGCCTCGGCGCCCGGCGTCGAGCTCGCTCATCACGTCGTCCAAAAGCAGCAGCGGCGCGGTGCCCAGGATATCGCGCGCCACGGCCACCTCTGCCACCTTCCAGGCAAGCACCAGCGTTCGCTGCTGGCCCTGGCTGGCAAATGAACGGGCCGATCGGCCCGCGACGGAAAACTCAATCTCGTCGCGATGCGGACCCACGAGCGTCACGCCGCGGCGGATCTCCTCGTCGGCGCGCTCATCGAGCGCCGAGAGCATGTGCTCGTACGCCCACCCCCTGAGCTCGTCGCGATCCTCGGTGCGAGGCAGGTCGCCAAGCGTGGACACATAGGACACACCGGCGGGCTCGCCAGATGCCACGCGGCCATAGGCGTCGCGCACATGGCCCGACAGTCGGTCGAGCAGAGCCAGACGATGCACGAGCAGGGCCGAACCGGCGCGGGCGATAGATTCGTTCCAGGCGCCGAGCATCTCGCGGCAGCACCAGGTCTCCTTGAGCAGTGCATTGCGCTGGGTCACGCAGCGCCCGTAGGCACTAGCCAGATCGGCATAGCGCGCACTCAGCTGAACGCCAAAGTCATCAAGTGCGGTGCGGCGCACGCTGGCACCCCGCTTGACCATATCCAGGTGGTCCGGGCAAAACAGAACGCTCGGCAGCACCCCGCGCACGCCGGACGCAGCGCAGCGCTTGCCGTTGCGACTAAACGAACGCTTGCCGTCTTCCACGCTCAGTCCCATGTCCAGCACGCGCCCATCGCCTTCGAGCCTCAGCTCGACCTTGCATGAGCCCACGCCGTCGTACACGAGCTCGGCTGCGGTCGGATGCCTAAACGAGGCGCCACTCGTCAAAAGCTGCAGCGCCTCTATGAGGTTGGTCTTTCCCGCCGCGTTGGGACCTGCGAGCACTGTCACACCGTCGCTCAGGGCAAGGCGGTAACTGTCGAAGCTGCGATAGCGCGCAACGGAAAGATCGCGTGCGAACATGGTCATGGGCAGTGCTAGATGCGTACCGGCATGACCAGGTACAGGTAGTTGATCTTGTCGTAGGACTTGAAGATGCCAGCCTGCGAATAGCTCTTGAGCTCCAGCGTGATCTCCTTCTCCTTGGACAGGGCATTGAGGCAGCCAAAGATGTAGTGGTAGTTGAAGGCGATGGTGCCCGACTCGCCTTCGGCCTCGACATCGATCGTCTCCTGCGCCAGATCCTGGTCGTTGGAAATGGAGGACAGGCCCATCTGGCCGTTCTCGACGTCAATCTCAAACTTGACAGCGGGGTTGGCGCTCGCGATAACGGCCACACGCTTAAGGGCGGCGTTAAAGGCGGCTACGTCGATCTTGACGCTCGTCACGCACGAATCGGGGATGAGCTGCTTGTAATTGGGATATACGCCCTCGATGCGGCGCGACACGTAGGTGGTGTTGCCGGCCTCAAAGACAACCTGGGTGTCGGTGGCGCCGATCATGATGGTCGCCTGGCTGGCCATGATGCTCAGAGCATCGTTGAAGGCGTCGGCAGGCACGTTGAGCTCAAAGGAACCTTCGAGGGTCGAGGTCTCGACCTGCGTATCACACACGGCCAGACGGAAGGAGTCGGTCGCCACCAGGCGCACGGTGTTGTTCTCGACCTTCATGTGCACGCCACCCAGGATGGGGCGGGCCTTGTCAGTCGAGGTGACGCGCCATACGCGACTTACCATTTCGGACAGGATATCGGTCGGCAGTTCGACGGCGCTCTCGATGGCGTATGCCGGGAACTCGGGGAAGTCGTTGGCATCGAGCGTATTGAGGCGGAAAGAGCTCTTCTCGCAGCCAATCAAAACCTGACGCTCGGACAGCTCAAAGGTGACCGGGGCATCGGGAAGGGTCTTGGTGATGTTGGAGAGCATCTTGCAGGGAATCACCATCTCGCCCTCCTCTTCGACATGAGCCGCAATGCGGTGACGAATCGAGATGGTGTAGTTGGAGGTCTGGAATTCCAAGATGCCGTCTTGTGCCTTAACGAGCACGCCCGACAGAATAGGAAGGGTGGATGCCGAAGCGACGCCTTTCATAACGACGCCGATGGCTTGCGTAAGCGAGCTCTGGCTGACGGTGAACTTCATCTTTTAATACCTTTCTATAGATATAAATATCTTAATAATAGTAATAGTACTGACGAAACTGTTGATTACTCCTAAAAGTGCAGGTCAGCCCTAAAAAGAGAATCGACAGGAACCTGTGTGCAACCGGGTGTGTTTTCCACGTTCAAAACCTGCGCAAAACTTTTCATCACCGCGGCTCGAGTTTTTGACACCTTATAACCGCCGTTTCGACAAGTTTTCAACAGGTGTGTCCATTTACCTAGGAGCGCAGTGTAATTTTATCGCGCAGTGACTTGAGGTCTTCAGTAACAGTCCGGTCTTCCTGAATCATCTTTTGAACCTTTTTATAGCTCGTGCTGACGGTCGAGTGGTTGCGGTTGCCAAACTCGGCGCCCACGGCCGTCGTCGTCATCTCGCACATCTCGATCGCCAGGTAGATAGCGATATGGCGCGCCTTGGCGATATTGGCGTTGCGGCGAGGCCCGATGAGTTCCTCGTGCGTCACGCCGTATTGCTCTTCGATGACGGACTGGACCGTCTGCACATTGATCTTCTTGGCCGATGTGTCGAAGTACTGGTTGGCGATGGCGTCGATGTCGTCAAAGGTGAGCTCCCCGCCCTCGCGCTCGCGATCGCCCGCTTCGCCGGCACAACGCTCGCAAAAGCTCTCGAGCTCGCGGATGTTGGTGCCCGAGACCTCGGCCATGTGTTTAAAGTGCGCGTCGGTCAGATGTCCGCCGTCGCCCCCGTAGGCCGCCAGCAGCGAGTCGTTGCCTGCCTCGGGTGCGGCGGCGATCGTGTTCTCGTAATAACGCTGCAAAATCTTGTACTTCATCTCGTAGCTGGGCTCCGCCACCAGGCACAGCAGACCGGCATTAAAGCGACTGGTCAGGCGCTCGTCCATATTAAGGTCCTTGGGGGCGCGGTCGGCGGCGATCACGACCTTCTTGTTGTTACGGATAAATTCGTCCATCAACTGGAAGAAGTAATCCACGCTCGCGCGCTTGCCGATGATGTTCTGGATGTCATCGATGATAAGCACGTCGACGCCGTGGTACGCCTGCATAATGGGGGCGTTGCTCTTCTTTTGGCGGTCGAATTCCGTCATCAAGTCGTCCAGATATGCCTGCGAGTTGGCGTACTTCACCTTGATCTCGGGCGATTTCTCTGCCAGTTCATTTTTGATGGCGAGCAGCAGGTGCGTCTTGCCCAGGCCCGATTTGCCGTAGATGAACAGCGACGTGCAGGTACCGGGCGTGTCTGCAAGCATGGCGAATTTGAGCGCCGATCGGTAGGCAAGGCTGTTCTCCGGTCCGAAGACGAAGTTTTCAAACGTGAATTTCGAATTCGCTGCGAGGGGTGCCCCGTCCGCGTTTTTCTCGACTGCCGCGGTGGCCGCCGCCGAAGGTGCTGCCGGCACTGCGGACGAACTCGCGCTTTTCGCCGGCGGCCTGCCATTCATTTGGGTCATCATGCGGCGGAAATCGTCGGCGGACAACGTGTTTTTGATTGCAATGCCCGATTCCTCGCCGGGTGTCGCCTCGTGTGCCACGGGCATATGCGTGGCGGTCGGGATGGGTGAGGGGGCTGGCTCTACCGCCGGTGCGACCGAAGCGGCCGGCTGCGGTGCCATGGTTTCACGGGAAACATCGTCGCGTCGAGGCTCGGGCGCCGGCGTTGCCGCTGCGGTGGTGGTCGCTACCGGGTGAGTGACCGGGGCCGTATTTGCCGAGGCGCCTTGCGGTGCCACGATATTGAGCGCAATCGGTGCAAAGGCGATCTCTTCTAGGTACGCCTCGATGGTCGGCTGATGCTTTTTGAGCTGAGCGATGGCAAAGCGTGAAGGGGCCTCAATCGTCAGAGTGTCCTCGGTTAAACTCACGGCGCGCGATTGTCCCAGCATATTGATGAGGCGTGCATCTTGGCCGTCGCGCTGACAAAAGGCGATGGCATCCCCCAGGATGATGCTTGCTTCCTCGTCCACTGTTTCTCCCGTTCCTTAGCTTTGGGCTCGCACGCGAGTGCTACCTATCTCGGTCAGATGATATTTCTGGCCATGTTTGATTATCAAGCCGGCCTGTGCCAAGTCGTTGAGCGTCCGCGACCACGTGGGTGCTGAGTTTCCAAACGCTCGCGCCAGGTCGGTTGCGCCACACTCCTGGTTTTGAGCCAGATAGCCCAGCGCCGCTTCGCCGCGCTCGCTCACAAATACGTTTTGCTGCGGCTGTGCATATTGATTCGCCGCATTAGGATACATCATTTGAGCTGCTGGTTGTTGAGAACTCTGCATGGGCAGCGGCTGCTGTTGAAAACTTTGCGGCCACTGTTGGTAAGGCTGCGGAGGCATCTGCTGGGCCCATGGGTTGTACTGCGCCTGGGGCATTTGTTGGTACGGCTGCTGGTATCCCAGCGGGTATTGCTGGGGGTATGCCTGCGCATATCCCGTTTGCGGCGCGTATTGAGCCGGATACCCTTGCGGGTTCGGTTGATAGGATATCTGCTGTGTAGCCGATGCGCCTGCCATCTGCTGTAAGTTTCCCACATCCTGGCCCATCGCTGGCATTGCATCGGGTATGTTCTGGGGAATCGCGCCCGAGGGTGCCTGGGGCTCTTGCACGGGGGGCATGCCGGGCTGCAGCATAGGAGGCATTTGCTGTTGCACCTGCTGCATTGCCGCGGGTTGCTGCGCGAAGGCGCCCGGCATGGGATATGCCGGCTGCTCCGTTTCGGGTCGCACGGCTGCCCCGCGCCCGCCAGCACGCTCGATTTCCTGCACGCGCTTGGGGTTCAGACTTACCGTCACGACGGTGCCGTTGCCCATGTTGTCCTCGATGGAGACGGCACCGCCGGCGTTTTCCAAGTACTCCTGTACCATGGGAAACCCGGCGCCGGTGCCGCGGATATACCGTTTCATCTTGCTGTTTGCACTGGTTACGCCAAAATCGAAGGCACGCTCTTTGTCGTCGATGCCCGGACCCTGATCGGCAAAGCGAATGGTGTCGCCACCGTCGAGAATCGAGATGATGGGCTCTGCAAAATGCGCGTGGATAAAGTTTTCGACAATCTCGCGGATAACCATCAGCGAGATGCGTCCCCCCTGCTCTTTCATGCACTGGTAGACGGTGTTGGTTGTCTCTTCCAGGTAGGTACGGACGTCTTGCGGTTCGATGACGATGACACGCGGTGTCGACAGCATGTCATCGTAGACCGCGATGCGCGCTGCATACATGGCCTTCGGTGCTTGTGCGGTGACCTGCTCACCCTCGTTGCGTTCTTCGCGCACGCCGGTGATGTGCTCGTTGTCGGGTGCCGGATCACCGGAATCGACCATGGTGTAGAAGTCGTCAGACATGCCGCTCGCAATCTTTCAAAAGGTTTTGAACAAATAGTAGCTCACCGCGCAATGTTTCTCATCTTTCGACAAGTTTTCAAAACATGTTGAAAACTTTGGAAAACGGACGAAAAGTTCTCAACATTTCCAACATGACCTGTTGAAAACTCGATGAAATTTCGTGAAAAGTTGTCTGCTGCCTCAAATGCCGATTCTGCTTATGGGGGAACCGTGTACTCTTTGCAACCTTTTACCTTTGATTTCTTGACATTTGAACATTGATTTCCCTACAATCTTCAAGCTCACGTGTCTATATCTGCGTCCGCGCCCCCGCGGACACTCGAAATGCAGCAGGAGGAACTTAAGATGAAGCGTACGTATCAGCCTAATAAGCGTAAGCGTGCCAAGACCCATGGCTTCCGTGCCCGTATGGCCACTAAGGGTGGTCGTGCCGTGCTCGCCCGTCGTCGCGCCAAGGGCCGCAAGCGTCTCACTGTCTAGCAGCGATACACACATCTCGCATGAAGACTATTAAGTCTCGGCAAGATTTCGAGCATGTGTTCAGTCAGGGGCGTCGTTTCAATCACCCTCTGATTCGAATGACCATATGTGAATCGGTTGGCGAAGGCGACTCCGGAAGGGTCGCCTTCGTTGGTGCTAAACGACTCGGTTGTGCTGTGGTGCGCAACCGATCTAAGCGCGTGATGCGCGAGGCCGCCCGCAGCTGTGGATTTCCCGTTGCGGGTTATGACATCATCTTGTTCGCGACTCCCAAAACGAGGGTTTCCTCGCCGCAGGAGATGGACAAGGCGTTGCGTTCGCTTATGAAACGCGCCGGCGTTGCCGGGGAGGAGCGATGAGCAATCACGTTTTGCGACGTGTTGCCATCGCTCCTATTCGCATATATCAACAGGTTATTTCGCCCTTATTGCCTGACGCCTGCATTTATTACCCAACGTGCTCGCAATACGCTATCCAGGCGATTGAGAAGTACGGTGTTTTTAGAGGCTGCTGGCTTGCCGTGAGGCGCATCGCTCGCTGCAATCCCCTGCACGTCGGCGGTTATGACCCTGTGCCTTAGCGGGCACTCGCTATCGGAGGAAAACTTACATGTGGGATTGGATCGTTAACATCCTTTTTGAGCTGCTCAAGCTCATCCAGACCTTTGCGGTCGACTGGGGCCTGTCCATCATCATCCTGGTGGTCATCATCCGTCTGCTGCTGACGCCGCTTATGCTCAAGTCGACCAAGTCGACGGCTCGCATGCAGGTGCTGCAGCCTAAGATGCTCGAGATCCAGGAGCGCTATGCAGACGATCCCCAGCGTCAGGCCGAGGAGATGCAGAAGTTCTACAGCGAGAACAAGTTCAACCCCATGGCTGGTTGTCTGCCGCTGCTGATCCAGATGCCTATCCTGTTCGCCCTGTTCACGTTGCTGCGCAACCTGCCGCAGTACTTTGACGAGGGCACCTTCTCGTTCTTCAACATCCTGCCCGACCTGACTACGACGCCGAGCGCTTCCTTTGCCGATGGCTTTATGGCTGCACTGCCGGCGCTGGTCTGCCTGATCCTGTTTGCCGTCCTGACCCTGATTCCGCAGCTGTACATGTCGCGTAACCAGACCGGTCAGCAGGCCCAGAGCATGCGCATGATGGCCGTCGTCATGACCGTCATGATGCTCTGGATGGGCTGGAGCCTGCCCGTCGGCGTCCTGCTCTATTACGATGTATCTTCTGCTTGGCAGGTTATCCAGCAGATCTTCGTGACGCAGAAGGTTATCGAAAAGGCCAAGGCCGATGAGGAGGAGCGTCTTAAGAACGCCCCGCTGCAGGTCGAGGTCACGCGCCGCGAGAAGAAGCCGCGTCCGCACAAGAAGAAGTAGTCGGGATATCAATCTTATTTAGGTACCTAACTTTTGGAGTACGTTATGTCTGAAGAGATCATCGAGGATATGCTTGAGGAGGTTGCCCCGCAGGTTGCGGGCGATTATCCCGAGATTGCACAGCGCTACAAGGCTGGTGAAGAGCTGACTGATGAGGAGCTTGACACCATTGCCGATGTTGCGATTTCTATTCTGCGTTCCATCCTTTCGCACTTCGATGCCGCCAACTCTCCTATCGATGAGTATGAGGGCGATGAGGGCGAGCTGATTCTGGACGTAACGGCTCCTGACCTTGCTGTTCTCATTGGTCGTCACGGTCGTACGCTTGATGCCCTTCAGGTCATGTTCTCGCTTCTGGTGAGCCGTAAACTTGGCTTTAGGTATCCCGTTGTGGTGGACGTTGAGGGCTACAAGAGCCGCCGTCAAGACAAGGTCGCATCCATGGCTCAGTCTGCTGCCGAGCGTGCTATTCGCACTCATAAGAGTGTTTCGCTTCCGCCCATGAATGCCTATGAGCGTCGACTGGTTCATATTGCACTTCGTGGCAACGATGCGGTCGATACCCATTCTGAGGGCTCTGACCCCGATCGTCACGTAGTGATTGTTGCTCGATAATCTGCTTGAGCTTATGCTAAGGGGACGTGGTTTCCACGTCCCCTTTTTTTGTCAAAAGTTCTCGATACACTGATTTTTGTCAGAAAGGAGTCGTCTTGTTTGTGTTGACTGATGAGCAAGCAAACCAGATGCTTAGCCGTCTTGCTTCGTATTGCAAAGACTATTCATTGAAGGTTTCCGATGACGAGCTTCGGGCCTGTATTCAGCACCTGGATCTTGTATTGGAGACCAATAAGGCTACTAATCTTACGCGCATTCTGAATGTTGACGATGCTGCAGTTCTTCACATTCTGGACTCACTTGTATTACTTCCTTATATCAATAAGGCCCCTGAGGGTGCGCTGCTTGATATGGGTACTGGTGCTGGTTTCCCTGGTATTCCTCTGACTATTGCCAGTGGCCGTAAGGCAACCTATATCGATTCAGTTGGTAAGAAAGTTGATGCTGTTAACTCTTTTGTTAAGAGCCTTGGCCTGAAGCACGCCCATGCTGTTCATGATCGTCTAGAAGAATATGCACGTTCTCATAAGAAGCAATTTGCTGTTGTTACTGCTCGTGCACTTGCTCCGTTCCCGGTTCTTGTTGAATATGCTTCTCCTTATTTGAAAGACGGTGGACTCTTTGTCATTACTAAGGGCAATCCCACAGATGAAGAGCTTGATTCTGGCGAGGCTGCTTCTAAGATCTGCGGCTTTACAGCGCTTTTCACCGATGAATTAGATTTGCCTGATGGCTTAGGGCATCGTGAGTTCATCATTCTTAAGAAGTCTCGTCCAGCATCCGTTACTCTTCCGCGTGCTAATGGCATGGCGAAGAAGAATCCGCTTGCTTAGATGTTTCACGTGAAACATAATGGATAGTGTCGACTCAAAATGTTTCACGTGAAACATCGTAGTTGATAACGAATCGGAATGTTTCACGTGAAACATCCTCCGTTTAACGGCATTAATACACACCAGGAGGGACCGTGGGATTTCGCGACGTTAAGCGTTCCAAGAGCGCAAAAAACACGCGTATCATTGCAATCATCAACCAAAAAGGCGGTGTTGGTAAGTCGACGACGGCTGTAAATCTTGCCGCAGCACTGGGTGAACAAGGTCGGAAGACGCTCATTGTCGATTTTGACCCGCAAGGTAATAGCACGAGTGGTTTTGGAATCGAAAAAGAAGACCTTGATCACTGTATTTATGATGCATTGTTGAATGACGTGCCTGCAGAATCGCTCGTTCTTGATACGAACTGTAAAAAGGTGTTCGTTATTCCGGCAACAATTCAGCTTGCAGGCGCAGAAATTGAGCTTGTGAGTGCAATTGCACGCGAAACACGTCTAAAAGATCTGCTTGAGCCGATTCAGGATGAGTTTGACTTCATCTTTATTGACTGCCCGCCTTCGCTTGGACTTCTAACCATCAATGCACTAACGGCTGCAGATAGCGTTTTGATCCCAATTCAGTGCGAGTATTACGCGCTTGAGGGCGTAACGAAGCTTCTTGAGTCAATGAAGATGGTTAAATCGCGTCTGAATAAGGGTTTGGATACGTATGGCGTGCTTATGACGATGTATGACTCGCGTACTTCTCTTTCAAATCAGGTCGTTGAAGAGGTTCAGTCGTACTTTGGCGACAAAGCATTTAAAACATTGATTCCTCGTACAGTTAAAATCTCCGAAGCTCCGTCTTTTGGTGAGCCTGTAATTACCTATGCACCCCAAAATAAGGGTGCAAAAGCATATATGAACCTTGCAAAAGAGGTGATCAAGCGTGCCTAGTGTGAAGAAGCGCGGTGGATTAGGCCGTGGACTAAACGCGCTCGTGTCTGAAGCTGAATATGAGACCGGTGGTTCTGCAGCTTCAGCTTCAAATGCTGCAGCAGAAACGAAGCTTCCGATTGAAGATATCGTTCCAAACCCGAATCAGCCACGTATTCACTTCAATGAAACTGAACTCAGGGAGTTGTCCGAGTCAATTCAGGAACACGGTGTTTTGCAACCGCTGTTGGTTCGCAAACATGGTAACGGTTATGAGATCATTGCCGGTGAACGCCGTTATCAGGCGTCGAAACTTGCTGGTCTTGAAGAACTGCCCGTCATCATTAAAGATGTTAATGATGAAGAGATGCTTGCCCTGGCGCTTATCGAGAATCTTCAACGTTCCGATTTGAATCCCGTTGAAGAGGCAAAGGGGTATCGCCAGCTTATCGATGCAAGTGGTATGACGCAGGAGGCATTATCAAAGGCGGTCAGCAAATCTCGTTCTGCTATTACAAACTCGCTTCGTCTCCTCGATCTCCCCGAGGTCGTGCAGCAGATGATTTTCGAAGGCAAGCTCACTGCAGGCCATGCGAGAGCGATTCTTGCGGTTCCATATGAGGATGCGCGCATTCGTCTGGCAGAAAAGGTTGTGGCCGAAGGACTTTCGGTCCGTGCGACAGAAAATCTTGCACCGTTGTTTTCTGCCGGAGAAACACCAAAGACTCCGAGACCTGTAACGCCTCAGTCATTTAAGAAGGCTGCTCGTGTTCTTCGCCAGGTTTTCAATACTAACGTGCGAGTGAAGAGCTCCCGCGGTAAGAATAAGATTGAGATTGAATTCAAAGATGAAGAGGAACTGTCTCGAATTCTTGGTGAGATGATTCAATTTGACCAAGGAGCTCAGGATGAAGAATAAGATTCTGGCTGCTGTTGCTCTTGCGACTACGGTGGTTGCAGGCGCTTTCGCTGGTTATAAAATTGCGACCGATGATGAGCTTCGTGGCCGTTTGCTGCGTGATGCGCAGGATATTGTCGATACATCAAAGAAGAAAATGGATGTAATGACGGAAGATGTTGCTATGCGAACCGCTCAGGTAACTAAGAATCCCAGGATTAATCAGGATCGGGTTAATCATCAATGGGAGAACGTTGGTTATTAGGTACCTAACAATTACCCTGCATATTTTGAGGTTCCCTTGTCTGATTCATGAGACAAGGGACCCTTATTTTGTCCGTAAAAAATGGGAAAGGTAGCAGCTGGTCCAAAATTGAGTTCAATAAATGAAACGGCCCCGGTTGCATATCCTGCAACCGGGGCCGTTCGATGTTTCACATGAAACGTATTGGGGTGCGACTCCCCTATGCGTTCTTCTGAACCTTGAAGCGTTGCTTCAGCTGACCGCAGGCAGCGTCGATGTCGTTGCCACGAGAATTACGAATCGTGGTCTCGATGCCGCGCGACTCAAGGCGACGCTGAAGATCCTCGACCTTATGGATCGGAGACGGCTTGAGCGGGCTGCCCTCGATATCGTTAAGCTGAATCAGGTTAACGTGACAGAGCGTTCCCTCACAGAAGTCGCAGAGTGCCTGCATTTCGGGGTTCGTGTCGTTGACGCCCTCGATCATGGCGTATTCATAAGTTGGGCGGCGACCCGTCTTCTCGGTGTAGAGCTGCAGTGCCTCATGCAAACGCAGCAGCGTGTACTTTTTAACGCCAGGCATGAGTTTATTGCGCGTGGACTGGATGGCGGAGTGCAGCGAAACGGCGAGCGTAAACTGCTCGGGAATGTCAGCAAATTTGCGGATGCCGGGAATAACGCCACTGGTGGAGACGGTAAGGTGGCGCGCACCAATGCCGATACCGTCGGGGTCGTTGAGGATTCGTAGGGCCTTGAGAACCTCATCATAGTTGGCAAACGGCTCGCCCTGACCCATGAAGACAACGCTCGTGGCGCGCTCGCCAAAGTCATTGGATACATGAAGTACCTGGTCGACGATCTCCTGTGCGGTCAGCGAGCGCTTGAGGCCGTTGAGGCCGGTAGCGCAAAAAGCGCAGCCCATGCCACAGCCGGCCTGGGTGGAAACACAGACAGAAAGCTTGTTGCGACGAGGCATGCCGACGGTCTCGACGGAAATACCGTCATGGTACTCAAGAAGATACTTGCGAGAGCCGTCCCTGGAAACCTGCTTGGTGAGCTCCGTCGGTGTATCGAAGGCAAACGCCTCTTTCAGCTGCTCGCGGAAAGCCTTAGGAAGGTTGGTCATTTCATCAAACGAACAAACGTTCTTCTCAAAGACCCATTCGATGAGCTGCTTCGCGCGGAAGGCGGGCTGGCCAAGTTCGGCAACAAGCTCGCGGATATCGTTTTGGCTCAAGTCGCGAATGTCCTGAGATTTAGTCCTGGGATTCATGGAAGCCTTTCGATTTTGGGGAAACGTAGAGGGTATCGCTACAATATGGTATCAGCTGCAGAAATTATAGAGGAGGAGTCTGCCCATGCCGGGTAAAAGCCTAGAGAACATGCACGTAGCGGTCTTGGCGGGTGGTCATTCCGCTGAGCGCGAGATTTCGCTCAATTCGGGAAAGAACGTCGTGGCGGCCCTGAAGGAGGCCGGCTACACCTCGGTTGAACTGCTGGACACGGCTGCCGATAACTTTATGGTGACCATGGCAACCGGCGGTTTTGACGTGGCGTTTATCGCCATGCACGGAGCAGGCGGCGAGGACGGTGCCGTGCAGGGCGCCATGGAGACCTTGGGTATCCCCTACACGGCCTCGGGCGTGCTTGCGAGCGCCTGTGGTGCCGATAAGGAGGTCTCGAAGCTCCTGTACGCCAAGGCAGGAATCCCCATTGCCCCTGGTCTGGCACTCGAGACGGGCGACGAAGTCGATATCGATCACATCGTCGAGGTTTGTGGCGAGCGCTGCTTTGTGAAGCCCGCCGTCAATGGTTCGAGCTATGGTATCTCCCTGGTTCACGAGCCTTCCGAGCTGCCTGCCGCCATCGCCAAGGCCTTTGAGTACGGCGATAAGGTGCTGGTCGAGAAGTGCATCGAGGGAACCGAGATCACGGTGGGCGTGTATGGCGAGGACGAAGTGCGCGCCCTGCCGATCGTCGAGATTCGCAAGCCCGAGGACTGTGAGTTCTACAATCTGGACGTTAAGTACGTCGACCCCACGGATATCCATCGCATTCCGGCTCAGATTTCGCCCGAGAACTACGCTCGCGCCCAGGAACTTGCCTGTGCTGCCCACAAGGCCCTCGGTTGCCTGGGCATCTCGCGCAGCGACTTTATCGTGAGTGAGGACGGCCCCGTTATCCTCGAGACCAATACGATTCCGGGCATGACCGATACGTCGCTGTATCCGGATGAGATTCGCCATACGGACGATATGACGTTCCCGCAGGTCTGTGACAGCCTGATTCGCATGGGCCTTCGCCGAGCGGGCATTGCATGCTAATCAAGGACGCCGTATCTCCTGGAACGCCGCAGTTTGTCATCGATTCCTATGCCACGCTTGCCGAGCGTGCCAAGACGCAGTCGTTCGGGCTTATCGAGGAGGATGTCATCGTCCTCGACACCGAGACCACGGGTCTTTCGGTGCAAGACAATGAGCTGATTGAGATTTCCGCGGCCCGACTCTCGGGCCGCGAGGTCGTTGACCGCTTCGATACCTTTGTGCATCCCAAGCAGTTGATTCCCGCCGAGATTACCGAGCTCACGAGCATTACGAACGCCGATGTGGCTGACGCTCCGTCGGCCGTCGACGCCGTGGCTGCTCTCGCCGATTTTGTCGGCGGTTGCCCAGTCATCGCTCATAACGCCACCTTCGACCGCTCGTTTATCGAGTCGGTCAAGGGCGGAGTTAACGTCAGCGATATTTGGATCGATTCATTGGCGCTGTCTCGCATCGCACTGCCGCGCCTGGCGTCGCACAAGTTGTCCTTTATGGCCGACCTGTTCGGCTGTGACTCGGTGTCGCATCGTGCGAATGCCGATGTCGACGCTCTGTGTGGGGTGTGGCGCGTGCTGCTCGTGGCGCTCACCGACCTGCCTCAGGGTCTTATGACGCGCTTGGCCGATATGCATCCCGATGTGCCTTGGTCTTATCGTCCCATCTTCTCGTTTTTGGCGGGTCAGAACCCGGGCTCCATCTTCTCACTCAGCGCCGCACGCGCCGACGTTCTCAAGGCCGACCGTGCCGACGATCGCGTGGATGCCGACGAACTGCCGGTCCTCAAGATGCCGAGCCGCGAAGAAATCGAGGCGGATTATGCTCCGGGCGGCCTGGTCAATCGCATGTATCCCACCTACGAGCCGCGTGATGAGCAGATTGCGATGGCACTCGAGGTCCGCGATGCGCTCGTCACGGGTACGCACCGTGTAATCGAGGCGGGTACGGGCGTCGGTAAGTCGATGGCCTATCTGGTGCCTTTTGCCGAGGCTGCACGCCGTAACAACATTACCGTTGGCATTGCGACCAAATCGAATAATCTCGCCGACCAACTCATGTACCATGAGCTGCCAAAACTTGCCGAACAACTGGACGCCGGCCTGTCATTTTGCGCCCTCAAGGGCTATGACCACTATCCGTGCCTGCGCAAGCTCGAGCGCATGAGTCGCGGCCAGGTCGAGATCACCACCAAGCGCGATCCGGCTGACACGCTCACGGCAGTTGCGGTCATCATGGCGTACGTGTGCCAGTCGGCAGACGGCGACCTCGATTCGCTTGGCATTCGCTGGCGCAGCGTCAATCGTCCCGACTTTACGACGGCCTCGCGCGAGTGTGCCCGTCGCCTATGCCCGTTCTTCCCCGACAAATGTCTGGTTCACGGCGCGCGTCGCCGTGCGGCGCATGCCGACGTGGTGGTCACCAACCACTCGCTGTTGTTCCGCAATGTCGCTGCCGAGGGTAGGATTTTGCCCCCGATTCGCCATTGGGTAGTCGACGAGGCCCATTCCATCGAGCGCGAGGCTCGCCGCCAGTGGGCGCGCGTGGTCTCGGCCGATGAGTCACGCGTTCTGTTTGAGCGCCTGGGCGGTTCGAGCTCCGGTGCGCTGAGCCAGGTTTCCCGTGATTTGGCGACTTCCGAGGGCTTCACGCTCTATCTTGGCCTAACCGCCAAGGCGACATCCACCGTCGCCCGTGCGAGCATGGCAATCGCCGACGTGTTCGATGGCGTTCGTGAGCTCGGCCGCCGTGCCCGTGGGGGTTATGACAATGCCAATCTATGGATTGGCCCCGAGCTGCGCGAATCGGACGACTGGCATGATTTTATGCAGTCGGCCCATGCCGCCATCGACGCACTGGAGCAAGCGGACAAGAGTGTCGATGCGCTGGTGCAAGCCGTCGCCGGCGATAAGCCCGAGATCGTTGTCGACCTGAGTGATATCTCGCATCGTCTGCACGAACTAACGGAGAACCTCAAACTCATCATCGATGGTACCGATGAGCACTACGTGTACTCGCTGCAGGTTAACCGCAGACTGCGTGCCGGCGGCGAGTCAATGACCGCAGAGCGCATCGACATTGGCGAGGCCTTGGCAACCGAGTGGCTGCCTGAGGTCCACACGGCTATCTTTGCCTCGGCGACCATGACGGTGTCTAAGAGCTTTGAGCACTTTAACCACGCTGTCGGACTCGACCGTATCGGTGTTTCGACGTCCTCGTCGCTGCATCTGGATTCGAGCTATGACTTCGACTCAAATATGGCCGTGGTCGTTGCCGGGGATATTCCCGACCCGCGCGATCGCGAGGGCTATCTGTCGGCACTCGAGCGCGTACTGGTCGACGCCCATCTTGCCATGGGTGGATCGGTGCTCACGCTGTTCACCAACAGACGTGACATGGAGGATCTGTTCGCCCGTGTGGAGCCCAAACTGGCCCGTGCAGGCCTGGAGCTTAACTGCCAGCAGCGAAATTCGTCCCCGCGCCGTCTGCGGGACCGTTTTATCAACGAGCCGACCTCGTCGCTCTTTGCGCTCAAGGCCTTCTGGGAGGGGTTTGATGCCAGCGGCGAGACGCTGCGCTGCGTCATCATCCCCAAGTTGCCGTTCTCGAGCCCCACGGACCCGCTCTCGTGCGAGCGTAATCTGCGTGAAGATCGCGCCTGGGCACGCTATTCGCTGCCCGAGGCTGTGCTCGAGGTCAAACAAGCCGCCGGCCGCCTCATTCGCTCGTCGACCGATTGTGGCGTGCTCATCTTGGCCGACCCACGCCTAGTGACGAAGGGCTATGGCAAGAAGTTTTTAACTTCGCTGCCCACGAGTTCCTATCAGCGCATTGAATCGGCGCAGATCGGTCACTATCTGCAGTTGTGGCGTGCACGCCACGAGCGGCGCCGCTAGAGCGGGCAGACTAAGGTCTTCGCCATATCGCATAGACGCTTTGACAGAGCGGGGTCATCCAGAATGTGGATGGCTCCGCCCGCTGCTATTACCTGGCTGAGCAGCCAACGCTCGGAGCCGTAACGCACGATCACTGTTGTCGCACCTGCCCCGTTTGGCTCGATCGACATAATACCTGCCCAGTCTAGACGCTCTGCCATGTCGAGCGGCATGAGGAGCTTTGCGCTCTGCTCCGCTTGGGAGAGGGAGTCGTGAAGGGATGCGGTCGAAGGCGCGTGGCGCTCGACGGAATCCTCGGTGAGGGAAAGACCTTCGATTTTGTCCATGCGGTAGGAACGTTGCCCATCAACCTCGATGTCCCAGGCAATCAGGTAGGTCTGATCGCCATGCGTCGCGATGCGCAAGGGGTCGATGAGGCGCTCGCGCGGCTGTGCATCGTCCATCGAACGATAAGTAATGCGGCAACGAACGCCGTCCTGAATAGCGCTGCTGAGCTGCTGCCAGTGCGATCCGCGGACAACAGTGTCGACGACGCGCTGATTGTAGCCGAGCTCTTCGGGAAGGAGAGCATGTCGAATCCGAGCCGCCGCCTGGGGCTCGATCCCCAGTGATTCAAGTTCATGATTGAGCACGGCGCCTTCGGCGGCACTCAGGCGCAGCGGCAGCACGCGTCCAGCATCGCCGGTAAGGGATATGTGTTCGCCGTTACGCTCGCAGATAATGCGGGCGCCCGACTCGCGATCAGCGAGGGTCGAGACGATATCGAGGATCTCGTCCAGCGAAGCTCCGGAAATGTCGAAGCGGCTGCAAATCTCATTTCTCGTCAGCCCCGCGCTTCCGGCTGCGTAGAGGGCTTCCATGATGTCGATGGCACGCGAGAGTCTCTGCTCGCTGGTGAGTTTACGAGCGGGCATGCTCATGCACCGTCCTTTCGATGAGGTGGTTCCACGCCAGTTTGAGTGCATCGGGGGCAACGGGCCTCATGCCGTCCATGGCATGGGCCATGCAGAATGAGGCGGCGGCGTCAAAGTCGCGCACGTCAACGGTCCAGGTCCATCCTTCTTCGCTGCGTGCAAGATCGCCTCGCCCGCGCGTGAGACCGCTGACCATATCGGCTTGCGACTCGCGCGCGAACGAGAACGTTGCCGCAACGGGCGGTCGGTCGGCAAAATCGAACTCAAAGAACAGGTAATCGTTGAGATTGAAGTCTGCGGGAATGGAGTATGCCTTTGAGGGGCGCCAAGCACGGACGATGCGGTCGCAGCGGAACGTTCTGATGTTGTCGGTGGCATTGTCCAGACCGCAGAAATACGCCGTGCCATCGTGTTCGAACATACCGTAGACGCAGACGGTGCGCTCTTTCTGCTCGCCGCGACCGTTCTGATACAAAAAGCGCAGTGCACAGCGCTCGGCAAAGGCGCTCCAAACTGCATCGACGGTGGGAGAACGGTGAATCGGCGCCTCGTCTGCGGCAGATATGCCGGTGAGATAGGCAATCTTGGACCGGATGTCGGCAAGCGGCGCGGCAAAGGCGGAGGAGCCGGCCGCAAGCGTCTGGTCGACGGCGTCTAGCAAGATGTCGGCATCGTCTGCGGTGATGAGCCCACCTGCCGCAAACGTGTGCTCGCGGTCGATCGTCCACGAGCTTTCCTCGGTCTCTTGCGCGCCGGCGAGGCGAACCTCTTTGATTACGATGCCGCGTTCGAGTAGTTTGTCGCGATCGCGGCGGAACTTGCGCTTATCCGAGTCGATGTTGCCCGAGCCATACCCCAAATCGGAATCCAAGACGATTTGTTCGGTCGTCAACGGCTCGGGAGAACTGTTGAGTACAAAGAAAAGATTGAGGATGCGCTGGGCCGTTTTATCGAAACTGGGTTCCGGCGTTCCCTTTTTGTTAATAGCGGTCGTGTCGCTTGCCGTCATAGAGTCCTCGCATGGGAAGGTGGTTTGCTGCCATGATTTTAGTCCGATATGGAGATTAGGCTATATCCTTGTCCGCTCGGGGCGTTAAGATGGCCCGAATTCGGTCGTTTGCGCTCGCTCGGGGTATACTTTCGACTATATACGGTTCTAATGTGCATGCATTGGGCCTATTTGTCGGATTATGGATGTGGAGCGCACATGGCGAACACCCAGAACTATATCAACCACCTGCTGCAGAACACCGGCATCACGCCGGCATGCAGCGAAGAAGAGCGCTTGGCTGCCGAGGATATCGCTCAGATTTTCCGCAACCATGGCTTTGATCCCGAGGTGCAGGAGTTTAATGCTCCCGCGCCGAGCAGGCTGGCATTTGCTATCACCGGCATCCTTGCGTTTGTCGGCGCCCTGCTTATGGGTATCGGTGGCGGCATCGGCTTGGTCGGTACCCTGCTGGCCATCATCGGTGCCGTGCTCTATGTGCTCGAGCGTACCGGGCATCCCGTGATTTCGGGGCTGGGAAAGACGGGCGTGAGCCAAAATGTCATCGCCTATCACAAGGCTTCTGGCCCGCTCGCGTCCCCGCGCAATCGCCCGGTGGTCGTTGTCGCACATTACGACTCCCCTCGCGCCGAGCTGCTTGCCCGCGAGCCCTATGCTTCGTACCGCGCGCTCATCGCTAAGTTGCTGCCCGTCGCCACGGTTGCCCCCGCTGCCGTCGCCGTCCTGCGTATCCTGCCGCTTCCCGGCGCGCTCAAGGTTCTGCTGTGGATCGTCGCGATTCTCGCCTCTCTCGTTGCGCTCGCCAACGCGGCAAACATCATCTCCAATCGCTACATCCTTCCCTATACGTCCGGCGCGGTGTGCAACAAATCTTCTGTCGCCGCTTTGCTTGGCGTTATGGACAATGTCGCCCCCTTCCAGGGCGAGAATGAGTTCCCCGACGATGTTCCGTTCGACACCTATTTTGGTGAGCAAAAACGTCGCGCCGAGGAGATGGCACGTGCGGCGGCGGAATATGCCGCGGCCCAGCAGCAAAACGACTATGGCAACACCATTGAGTACGAAGAGCCTACCTACGAGGAGGACGAGTTTGGCCAGCCGATCGCTTCCGATGATCAGCTCGAGTCCGAACAAGGCGAGGCTTTCGACGAGCAGATCGATGGCTTTGAGGGTGCATCTGCCGACGAGACGCTGATCGGCTCCATTGTGCCCGAGGCACAGGGCCAGGCTGTCCAAGTCGAAGAGCCTGCTGCCGAGGTTCCCGCTGCCGAGTCGGCGGAGGAGTCTGTTGTGGTCGAGCCCAGCGAGCCTGAGCCTAAGCTCTATCGCAATGCCGCCGGCAACATCCGCTTTGGTTCGGATGCCATCCGCGCACTCGGCATGCTTCCCGAGTCCTGTACGCTCGATTACGAGGAGGGCGAGGAGCCGACATTCGAGCCCGAGCCTGCCCCCGTCGCGGATGCACCTGCACCCGCCGCTGTTGCGGACGACGGGTCCGCTGCGGCTTCTCCTGCCGTTGCGGAGTCCGAGGCTATGCCTGCAATCGATCCCGCGGCGGGACTGGACATTCTGGCACCCGCCGCGCCGGCGCAGGACGTCGCGGACGAGTCTGACGATGATTATGCCGAGCAACCGCGACGCGTGTCTTACGAGAGCGATACCGATTTCTCGGCCGAGATTCCCGCGGCGACGCCCCATGCCGATATTGCATCCGCCTTCTCTTCGATTGGTGCCAGTGCTTCCAGCTTCTTTAAGGGTGCGTTTGCAAAGGGCAAGAAATTCATCGACGACTTTGAGGAAAAGCGCGCCATCGCACGCGAGGCTGCCGAGCAGGAAGCTATCGCCCAGCAACAGGCAGCCGAGGCGGAGCGTGAGCGTGCGGCGCAGGAGTTCGAGCAGAACGAGGCTATGCAGCCCGTGGCCGTCGATGCTGCCGAAGCTACGGCGTCTTTTGAGTCCCAGCAACCGGCATCCGCGGATGTTGTCGAGGCGACGACGTCTTTCGAGCCCCAGCAGCCCGTTGATGGCACCATGTCGTTCGACGCCGCACAGTTCGATGCCACGATAACGTTTGAAAAGCAGGGCACCGCGATTGCCGAGCCCCTTGAGGCTTCCGATGATCAGGCCGCTGTGGCAAACGATGCCGAGACCGCCGATGCGGTTGAAGTCCCGGATGCTGCCGGAGACCAGGTCGTTGAGGTCAGTGCTGAGGAAGAGCAGCACGTAGCGGTTGAGCAGAACGATTCGGCCGAGGTCGAGCAGGATGAGGCGGTTGCGGTCTCCGAGGTTTCCGAGGCGCCCGAGTCGAGACCTTACTCCACGCAGATTTTCACCATGCCGACTCCGGGTGGTTCCGGCTCCACGGTTGCCAACGTCGCCCCCACTCAGGACGAAACGGTCGATTCCCTCATGGCGCAGATTTCGTCTCAGGCCGCGCTGCGCCCGCAGATGAATGTTCCCGATCCGGCGTCAGTTCCGGCACCTGTGCCCTCCTCGTCGCTGTTGGCTTCGGTCCCCGATCCGTCGCTGCCGTCGATGAAGCAGGCTAACGTTGCGTCTCGCACGTCGCTGTTCGACCTTCCCGACCCCTCGGCTCAGGTCGATGACCCCTTCGCGACGGCGCAGGGTCCCGAGCCCACGTCGGCGCCCGTTGCACCTTCCATGCCCGTCGCGTCGGGCGCGCAGCCGCTCGAGACCATCTCGGCTCCCGCTTCGGCCGCGCCCAAGCCCCGCAAGCGCGGTCTGGGCGGTCTGTTTGGTCGTAAAAAGAAAAACGATCAGGACAGCATGAGCGACTGGCTGGGTGTCGAAGACGATTACGATGCTAAGAAGTCTGGCCGCGGTATCGGCTCGTGGGATAACTTCGAGGACGATAACGACGGCTGGAAGGGCGGCGCCACGTCTTCCGATGGCGCATCTGACGAAGACATGCTCTCGGCTGTCGCCTCCATGGGCGATGACGAACTGCTCGGTCACGATATCTGGTTTGTGGCGACGGGTGCCTCGGATTGTGATGGCGCTGGCATGAAGGCGTTCTTGGCCTCGCATCGCGATAAGCTCCGCGGCGTATTCTTCATCAATCTTGAATCCGTCGGCGCCGGTAGGCTTTCGGTAGTGACGGTCGAGGGCGAGCAGCAGCTGCTTAAGGGCGACCGCCGCATCATGAATCTGGTCAGCAAGGTCTGCAAGTCGTTCCATGTCGATTGTGGTGCGCTCGAGATGCCCTATGCCAAGACCGATGCCTATGCCGCACTCGAGGCGAGCCGTCGTGCCCTCACCATCGCCGGTGTGGACGGCACGCGCCTGGCTTGTGCTCGCACCGAGGACGACCTGCCCCACAACGTTAACCCGACGAACATTGCCACGGTATCCGAGGTCGTGACCGAGGTTATCCGCCGTTCGTAGGCGGAGCTCTAAGGAGTCAACGTGTTTTCGTTCATTAAACGTCATTGGCCTGTTTACTTGATTCTGACCCTTATTGCCGTCGCTTTGGGATTTGGGGCTGCCTACATCGTGGGTGTAAAGGGATCGACCCCCGCGTCCGCAATCAGCGAAGAGGTGGAGCAAGAGCAAAGTACGGGTGCCGACGGGATCCCCGAGTCCGAGCAGACACTCGTCGACGGCGGATCTTCATCTGCCGAGTAGATGTGGCGATTTAAATGATTGAAAGCGGGCGAGCCGGGAG
>USCS01000004.1 GCA_900552875.1 uncultured Collinsella sp.
TAGTTCCTGTTTGGGCAGCAAATAGCCAAAAACGAGAACTATTCCACCGCAAGTTCGTGAGGGAACGCGAAATGCCTTACAGCCCGTATTTCACGACGACGCGGTTGATGCGACGGCACCAAGGCTTGTACAAGGCAGCCAAAAACACGCAGGTCGCAAGACCGTGTGTGATATCGAACGGCACTGCCGTGGCAAGACGCGCCACGGCACCCGCCCAAGTAAGCGGCTGTACAAACCCAATGATGTCATACGCGTTGATCACCACGCCGTACAGCAAACCCGAAGCAAAGCCGTAGGTCAGTAGCGCCGGCATGCGCACGGTGCCATCGGCGCGGTCGAACGCACCCGCATACGCCAGCGCACCGCCAACGTATCCCACGAGCCCCCAGGCATACATCTGCCATGGCGTCCACATGCCCTGTCCAAAAAAGAAATTGCTGGTCAGCGCCGCCAGCGCGCCAACCATAAAACCATTGCGGCGACCAAGCACCGCCCCCGCGATAATGGCGATGGCGCTCACCGGTTTAAAGTCGGGAATGGGCCCAAACAGGATGCGCCCCGCCGCCGCCAGCGCCGCCAGCACCAGCGTGGGCATAATCTGGCGCAAACCCGGACGAGATGCCTCGTAACCCGCAAAGAACAGTGCAAGCACCAGCGCCACCACGACAAGCATGGCAAGCGCCGCCTGCTCAACGCCCGCCAGCAACGCCGCTGCCATCACCGCCGGCACCGCCAACAACAGCGGCATCTCCAGTTTTGTGAGTAAACGCGAGAAACGACAGTCCGTCATCCCATCACGCCCTATAGAACACGTTGTCGGCAAAGAAGTCGGCCGGGGGCTCCACGCAGGCAATCTCGCCGTCGAACATCATGGCGACGTCATCGGACGCCTGCTCGGCAAAGTCTAAGTCGTGCGTGGCCATGATGACGGTACCGCCAGCTTTCGCATGGTCACGCAGGGCGCGAGCGATGATGCGGCGGCTGGCCAGGTCCAAACCCTTGGTGGGCTCATCAAGCAGCAGCAGCTCGGGGCCGATCAGCAGCAGCTTTGCCAGTGCAAGCAGCTGGCGCTGTCCGCCCGAGAGGTCGTAGGGGCGGCGCGCCTCCAGGCCGTCTAATCCCAGTTGCGCCGCACGCTCCCGCGCCAAGTTCTCGTCATATCCGCAGGTCGAGGCCCATTCCATCAGCTCGTCGCGCACCGTCTCGGCAAGCAGCAGGGCCTTGGGGTTCTGCGGCAGCAGCGCAGCCGAGGCCGCCCCGCGCACCATACGACCACGCTGCAGCTTGGCAGTCTTGGCCAGCACCGAAAGCATCGTCGACTTGCCGCAGCCGTTACCGCCCACAACCGCATGCACCGCGCCAGCCGAAAACGACGCATCGAGCCCACGCAGCACCCAGCCGGACGCTCGATCGTAGCGAAACCAGCCTTCCGACAGGGTGGTAGCCGACCCGCCGTGCATTTTTTGGAGTATTCTGCTTCCATCCGTGCGCGAGAAGGCTTCCGAGCCGTTCTCGAGCGACGTTTGCGCCACAAATTCGGACGATTTGTCCAATTCCGAACTTTTTTTCGCGCTCGATACGTCCCCGGGCGGCTCCAGAGAGCCCAAATTGTCCTCACGCCTGCTGAACACTCCGTTTTTTGCACATCGGATGGCACCCCACCCCAACATGTCATCGGAAAACAGCGGTTCTCGGCGTCCCAAGGAAGCCATATCCGCCACCTCGCGCACGCGACCGCCCTCAATCCGGTACGCACACGTCGCGTATTCGAGCATTGGGCGCGGCTGATGCGTCGCCACAACAACCGTGCAGCCCAGCTCGCGATTCACACGAAACAGCGCGTGCAGGAAATTCTTCTCCGCAACCGGATCAAGCTGAGACGTGGGCTCGTCGAGCAGCAGCACGCGCGGGCGCAGCGTCAGAACGGCCGCCAACGACAGCAACTGTTTGCGTCCGCCCGAAAGCGTATCGGTGTCGCGGTGGAGCCAATCTTCCAGCCCAAAGAAATAGCTGGTCTCAGCTACGCGACGGCGCATCTCATCACGCGCTAGCCCCAAGTTTTCCAGGCCAAACGCCATCTCGTGCCACACGGTTTCGCACACGATCTGGTTCTCGGGATCCTGGAACACATAGCCCACGCGCTCCGCCGATTCCCGCACATCCATGTCGGCGACGTTCTCGCCCAGCACGCGCAGTTCGCCAGTGCGCTCGCCCGCCGGAGCGATCTCGGGTTTGAGCAGCGACAGCAGCGTCGACTTACCCGATCCGGTACCGCCAACAAGCAGCGCAAATGCACCTTGGGAAACAGACCAGTCGAGCCCCTCGAGCACCGCAGCATCAGCATCGGGGTAGGCAAAGCTCAGGCTCCGCACCTCAATCGCCGGCATATCCGGGCCGCACGCCGCGCCCGACACCGGGCCCCTATCCAACCGAGCCATCAGCCAAACCTCTTCTCATCACTCGCGTGCAACGCGCAAGGCAGCACCATCCAGGCAGCGTACACGACATAGCCCGGCCACGGCGCCGGCACCGAGAGCTGCGGATAAAACGAATACTGCGTCGTCGCGGTCCACGCCACCGCCACCGCGGCAGCACCAAACAGCGCAAGCCCAACCAGCGCGGCAACGTCGCTGCGCCCCAGCCGATACCGCGCATACGTCGTACGACGCGTCGCGGCGCCCCACCCGCGCGAGCGCATCGCGTCCGCGCGCTCCAACGAATCTTCCATGCCCCAGCCCATCAATGCACTCGATGCCCGCAGGCGCGAGCGCACGGGGTCGGCCGGCGCGCGGCCCGGCACATCAATCGCATCCTGCACCGCCAGCACCGTACGGCCGCGGCGCAAAAACTGCGGGATAAGCCTCATGCACATCGAGATCATGAGCGCGATCACCGGTGCGGCGTTACCCAAAAGCGCGAGCACCTTGTCGTATTCGAGCATCGACGCCGCGGCCTCAAACCACAGCACGCTCGCCACAAACAGCCCGCCCATGCACAGGCCGTATACCATGCTCTCCAGATACACCGCGCGCATGCCAATACGGAACAGCTCCGTCGAGCCCGAGGCACTAAACAGTGGATTGACCAGCGCGATAATCAAAATCACCGGCAGCTGCCAGCGAAGTGCGCCCAGCGTGCGGGCAGCCCCACGCGTCGCAAATCCATACGCCAACCCGCCCGCAAGTGACAGCGCAATCAGCACCGGCTGCATCGAGAACATGGTGAGCCCCAGCGTCAGCACTATATAGAGCGCCGGCACAGCTGGATGCGACATCGAGAATGCCGCGACGGGCTCGCCGCCAAACTCCTCTCGTATGTTGTCCACGGGCACCCCCGTCCCCTCGCTCAAACGACAGCTCCGCAGCACCGCCGCCATGCACGGCCAGCGCAAACGCCACGCCGGCGGCGCAAGCCTCAACCGCCGCAATCCAATCGTTACGCGCTCAACATATGCCTGCGGTATCATATTGCGCCGTGTATCGTTTCCAAGCACACGTCTCTATAACGTAACAGGAGATCACATGGACGCAACCGCAATTATCCTCGCTGCCGGCGAGGGCACCCGCATGAAGTCGAACCACTGCAAGGTTTCGCACAAGATCCTGGGTAAGCCCATGGTCCAGTGGATCGTCGACGCTACCATCAAGGCCGGCTGCAGCCGCGTCGTGGTCGTCATCGGCAGCCACGCCGACGAGATGCGCGCCCTTATCGACGGCACCTACGCCAACAGCGCCACCAAGGTCGAGTGCGTCGAGCAGACCGAGCGCCTGGGCACCGGCCACGCCGTGAAGGTCGCGCTCGAGGCCTGCGGCATCACGCAAGGCCCCGTCGTCGTGCTCAACGGCGACTTGCCGCTCATCACCGCCGACACCGTCGCCAAGTTCGCGCAGACCGTCGCCACCGGCGAAGTCGCCTGCACCGTCATGACCATGACCCCGCCTGATCCCTTCGGCTACGGCCGCATCAAGCTGGGCGCCGATGGTCAGATCGAGCGCATCATCGAGCAGAAGGACTGCACGCCCGAGCAGGCCGCCACGCTGCTCGAGTGCAACGCCGGCTGCTACGCCTTCGACGGCGCGCAGCTCGCCGCCCACATCAACGAGATCGGCAACGACAACGCGCAGTCCGAGTACTACCTGCCCGACATGCTCGAGATCCTCAAAGGCCACGCCCAGGCCGTCTCCATCTTCCACTGCGACGACTACCGCGACGGCCTGGGTGTCAACAGCCGCATCCAGCTCGCGCAGCTCACCGCCATCGCGCGCGACCGCATCAACGAGCACTGGATGGCAGAGGGCGTCACCTTCATCGACCCCACGCAGGCCTGGATCGGCCCCGACGCCACCATCGGCCGCGACACCATCGTATGGCCGCAGACGCATCTGATCGGCCACGTCACCGTGGGCGAGGAGTGCCAGCTCGGCCCCAACAGCCGCCTCACCGACACCACCGTCGGCAGCGGCTGTGTCATCGACGAGACCATCGCCATCAAGGCCGTCATCGAGAACGGCGTCGACTGCGGCCCGCGCGCCTACCTGCGCCCGGGCACCCACATGCTCGACGGCTCCAAGGCCGGCACGCACGTGGAGATCAAGAAGTCCACGATCGGCGAGGGCTCCAAGGTGCCGCACCTGTCCTACATCGGCGACACCACCATGGGCACCGGCGTCAACGTGGGCGCAGGCTCCATCACCTGCAACTACGACGGCGTCCACAAGCACAAGACCGTCATCGGCAAGGATGCCTTCATCGGTTCCGACACCATGATGGTCGCGCCCGCTCAGATTGGCGACGGCGCGCTCGTGGCCGCCGGCTCCGTCATCACCGAGCCGGTCCCGGCCGACGCACTTGGCCTGGGTCGTGCCCGTCAGGTAAACATTGAGGGCTGGGCCGCCGATTATCGCCGCCGTCTGCACGAGGACGACGAGGTATAACGTTTTACCAAGCATCTAAGGAGCTGTTCCCATGGGGGCGGCTCCTTTTTCTATCGTGACCTGCGCAACCGGATGAGTGGTCGGTTCGTGTCCGTTGACGGTAAAGACGTTATCAAGACCCGATTAACCCCGCCGCACGGTTACAATGCAAAAAGGCATCTATATGGCATTCGATGTATAAAGGAGAAGGGTAATGCCGATTAATGATCCCGAGAAGTCGGAGAATATGCGCAAGTCCATCCGCGTGTATTCCGGTTCCTCCAACCGTCCCCTCGCTCAGAAGATCGCTGAGTACCTTGGGGTCGAGCTTTCGGGCCTTACGCTAAAGCAGTTCGCCAACGGTGAGATTTACGCCCGCTACGACGAGACCGTCCGCGGCGCCGACGTCTTCCTGATTCAGTCCGTGGCCGGCGGCAACGTCAACGACATGCTCATGGAGCTGCTCATCGCCACCGACGCTGCCAAGCGCGCATCCGCCCGCTCCATCACCGCCGTCATCACCCACTACGGCTATGCCCGCCAGGACCGCAAGGCCGGCCCGCGCGAGCCCATCACCGCCCGCCTCGTCGCCAACCTGCTCGAGCGCGCCGGCGTCGACCGCATCATCACCCTCGACCTGCACCAGGGTCAGATCCAGGGCTTCTTTGATATCCCGGTCAACCACCTGTCCGCACTGCCGCTGTTTGGCCAGTACTACAACGCCATGAACTTCGACACCGACAACCTGGTTGTCGTCTCCCCCGACGTGGGCCGCGCCAAGGCCGCCAAGAAGCTGTCCGACATGCTCGGCTGCGACCTGGCCATCGCCCACAAGGGCCGTCCGCGCCACAACGCCGCCGAGGTCATGGGCATCATCGGTGACATCAAGGGCAAGACCTGCATCATCAACGACGACATGATCGACACCGCTGGCACCCTGTGCGCCAACGTCAAGGAGCTCAAGGCTATGGGCGCCGGCGACATCTACGTATGCGCCACCCACGGCATCTTCTCCGGTCCGGCCATCGAGCGTCTGAACGACGCCCCGATCGTCGAGTGCCTCGTCACCGACGCCATTCCCGTCGAGGTCGGCGGCAAGATCAAGACCATCTCGGTCGCCGAGGAGTTCGCTCAGGCCATCTCCGCCGTTTACCACGAGGAACCCGTCTCCACGCTCGTCGGCGGCGACTTCGCGCTGTAATCCAGCGTGCATCTCATCATCTTTGGTGTTTTTAAAGGGTCGGAAGCTCGCTTCCGACCCTTTTTCTACCCCTCGACAACCTTCCCTGGACAATTAGTTCAGATACGTATTTTTTTAAAGCTCCAAAGGCCGTTCTGAGCTCCCCGGCGAACGCCATACTGCCCAAAGCTCATCGCTTTCGAGTACGACCGCCGCATATTTACCCTCAAATCGCCCTAGAAAGCCCTTAGAAACGCCTCGAACGCCCGCCGTCTTATACGTATCTGAACTAACTGTCCAGTAGCTATCGTCAACCTTCGCGGCAGAGCTCAATTTCCTGCAATCCCCTCAACCGATTCCACCGATTTCATAACACCCAGCCGTTCATGGCGCGCAGCGCCCCGCTGAGCGAAAAAAACGGTATGGCGGTCGCATTCTGCCGCCAACTTAGTACGTTATAGCTATGACGACCGTGATTTCACATCTCTCCGCCCTCCGCGCAATTCGTCGCGCACGACGGGCGTACTCTGCCCTACCCTGGGACTCCGTTGATAGCGAACAGCAAGCACAGGCCTTGGCTGGCTGCATTCCCAACAATGACGCGATAGACTTTGGCGCACTTTCGATACTCGACGCCTGGAATGAAGATGATTCCGAACTGCTCGATCTTCTCGTTTCAAACGAAGACAACAGGCGCCCCGACAAGCGACTTCTTCAGCATATTCTCTCCACTCCTCTTCCTGAAGGTGCAATTATGCACGTCGAGGCCGACATCTACGCAACGTCTCCTGCCATGACAGCCATGCTTTGTTCCAAAAATGAATCAGTCGCCAAAACCTTGATGCTCCTTATGGAGCTGCTCGGAACCTACTCACTTCCGCCCGAGGCAACTTACCCCATCGCCTACGACGACACGTGGCCCAAGGCCAACAGCTTCGAAGCGATGGACGACCTCGATTGCCAGGGCGACCAACCGACACCCGAAAAGCCAGCCGAAACACGCTACGAACAGGCACACTATAGATGCGAACCCGCTACAACCATCGAAGAACTCGAGGCAGTCGCACGGTTTGCCAAAAGTAGTTCCTACGCCTCGTTTCGTACGGCTGTCAAACTCGCCCGGGCCGGATCCGCATCCCCAGCGGAATCATTGATGTTCGCCGTCCTGGGCGCGCCCATGCGCTTTGGCGGATTCGGGTGTTGCAGTTTGCCCATGGGAGGCCTGCTGCTCAACTATCGTGTCGATTTCGACACCCTTGCGGTCAACATGTCCTCGGGCATCCCCTACGCCATCTGCGACTTATATTGCCCGGCCGCCGAAATCGACAACGAATACAACGGAATTGGACATGAGCTTCAAAACGCCCGCATCCACGATGGCAATCGCAACAATGGCCTTAAAGCCATGGGTATCCACGTCCTGGTTATCAATCGTGACCAAATGAAGGACCTTGTTGCACTCGAAGCCTTCGCCCAGACGATGCATCGACTTGCGGGGGTTCGATTCCGCTACCGCATCAAGGGTTATCGCAAGCGTCAGGCTGCCTGGCTCAACGCCCTGCGGGCCGGAATCGGCCTCGCGCCGGCCTAAAAGACTTTTACCCAGTGTTACCTAGCATGGCTGGACAGTTAGTTCAGATTTGTATAAAAAGACGGTTAATATCGAGGTAGTTTGCCGCCATCCCGGCGCCAGTCACCTCATTTGAAGACTCGAAAGATCTGAAATAGCGCAAAATGTGCTCCCCAAAGCGCCGTGGCAGTTCCGCGGTCCCAATTTTGACAGTCAAAGACCTCTTGGTTTATACAAATCTGAACTAACTGTCCACCCCGGCTTCTGACGACTGCCCAAACGCCCTCATACAGCCTCAATCACCCGCCATTTGACAGCAGCAACGGGGTCGCTCACCATAGCAGGCGACAAATCAACGAAAGGATGAACATGGCAGCTGCACAGCCGCTTAAGATTCGCATGGTTGCCGGACTTGGCAACCCTGGCGAGGAATATGCCGAGACCCGTCACAACGCTGGTTTCAAAGCAATCGACGAGCTGGCCCGTCAGGCCGGCGTCACGTACTGGAAAAACCAAGCAGGCGCCGAGATCGCGCTCATCAACATCAACGATCCCGAGGAAGAGGGCGGCAAGCGCCAGATTGTACTGGTCAAGCCGCAGTCGTACATGAACACCTCGGGCGGGCCCATCTCCAAACTCTGCCGCGAGTACAAGATCAAGGCCGAGGAGCTGCTCGTCATCCACGACGAGCTCGATATTCCCGCCGGCGACGTGCGTGTTAAGGTGGGCGGCGGCCATGCCGGTCACAACGGCCTGCGTTCCATCATCGATAAGATGGGCAGCCGCGACTTCAGCCGCATCCGCACCGGCATCGGCAACCCTCCCGGCAAGATGGCCGTCGCCGACTACGTGCTTAAGCAGCTGCGCGCCCGCGAGGCCGAGGATTTCCAGGACACCTGCGCCCGCGCGGCCGACGCCGCCGGCCTGGCGATTGTGCACGGCGTAGTCTATGCTCGCGACCATGTCAACGGCGCCGCCTCCGCCAACGGCAAGCACTAAAACCTACTATTTAGGGACAGGGTTATTTTGGCAGGTTTTATCTACGGAAACGCCATGACAGCCGCGCCGTAATAAACCCTGTGCCGCCATACATATGCAGCGCCCCAAAGGGGGCCGGCCTCATCACAACCCGAGGCCGGCCCCTTTGCCGTTTTGCCTGATAAAACCGACCAAAATAAACCTGTCCCTATTTGGTAGGCCGAAGTGGATAAACCCTTTTCCCACCTGCCAAAGAAACACGTAAGCGACATTGCCATGAGGGTATAATTTGCACCGTATGTCTGCACAACGCCTGTGCGCGTACGGTTTTATTCGGGCTACCGTCCATTTCCGTGGAGGCACGGTTCGGCAGCCCTAACAAGAGAGGGGTTCTATGTATAAGATCCTGGAGAAGACGCAGTTCTCGGAGAAGGTGTTCAAGTTCCGCATCGAGGCGCCTGCAATCGCCAAGCATGCGCACGCTGGACAGTTCCTCATGGTTCGCGCCAACGAGACGGGCGAGCGCGTCCCGTTTACCCTGGCTGGCTGGAACGGTGACGAGGGCTGGGTCGAGTTCATCTTCATGGTGATCGGCAAGACCACCGAGATGCTGTCCACCTACGAGGCCGGCGAGTCGCTGCGCGACGTCGTGGGCCCGCTGGGCGTTCCCACCGAGATGGCCGAGGGCCCCTGCGCCGTCATTGGCGGCGGCGTCGGCCTGGCAATTGCCTTCCCGGTCGCCAAGCACCTGGTCGAGACCGGTCACGAAGTTCACGCCATCATGGGCGCCCGCACCAAGGACCTCCTGCTCATGGAGGACCAGTTCCGCGAGCTCCTCGACGAGGACCACATCCACATCACCACCGACGACGGCTCCTACGGCGAGCAGGGCGTTGTTACCGCTCCGCTGGAGCGCCTGCTGCAGGACAAGGCCGTGAGCCAGGTCTTCTGCGTCGGCCCCGTTCCGATGATGAAGTTCTCGACCCTCACCGCCCAGAAGTACGACACCCCCATCACCGCGTCCCTCAACCCCATCATGGTTGACGGCACCGGCATGTGCGGCTGCTGCCGCGTCGAGGTGGGCGGCGTGACCAAGTTCGCTTGCGTCGACGGCCCCGACTTCGATGCCACCCTGGTCGACTGGGATGACCTTCGTGCCCGCCAGGCCGCTTACCGTTCCGAAGAGGGCGAGTCCCTCAAGGCCTATGAGGAAAAGAGCTGCGCATGCCACTAGTTAACGGTCGTTTCGTTGCCGATATGAAGTCGCCCCGCACCCCCGATAACGAGGAGCCGGCTGCCGAGCGCGCCTGCGACTTCCGCCCCGTCGACAAGGGCTTCACCGAGGAGATGGCGCTGGCCGAGGCCGAGCGCTGCCTCAACTGCAAGAAGCCGTTCTGTGTTGAGGGCTGCCCCGTCAACATCAACATCCCCCGCTTTATCGAGCAGATCCGCGAGAAGGACTTCGGCGGCGCTCTCGATACCATCCGCGAGGACTCCATGCTTCCCGCCATCTGCGGCCGCGTCTGCCCGCAGGAGAACCAGTGCGAGGGCAAGTGCATCCGTGGCAAGAAGTCCGAGCCCGTGGCCATCGGCCAGCTCGAGCGCTTCCTGGGTGACCGCCCCGAGCTCGCCTCCACGCCCAAGATGGCCCCCAAGAACGGCAAGAAGGTCGCCGTCGTCGGTTCCGGCCCGTCCGGCATCACCTGCGCCGGCGAGCTCGCCCGCAACGGCTTTGACGTCACCGTCTTCGAGGCCTTCTTTACCGGCGGCGGCGTGCTGGTCTACGGCATCCCCGAGTTCCGTCTGCCCAAGGCAGTCGTCAAGCGCGAGATTGACGGCCTGGAGGACATGGGCGTCAAGTTTGAGTACAACTCCGTCGTGGGCAACATGGCTACGGCCGAGGAGCTGTTCGAGCAGGGCTTCGACGCCATCTACGTGGCGACCGGCGCTGGCCTGCCCAAGTTCCTCAACGTCCCCGGCGAGAACCTGCCCAACGTCTTCTTCGCCAACGAGTACCTCACCCGCGTGAACCTGATGAAGGCCAACAAGTTCCCCGAGTACGACACCCCCACCAAGCATGGCAAGAACGTCGTCGTCTTTGGTGGCGGCAACGTGGCCATGGACGCCGTCCGTACCGCTAAGCGTCTGGGCGCAGAGCACGCCATCATCGCCTACCGCCGTACCGAAGACGAGATGCCCTGCCGTCGCGCCGAGCTGCACCACGCTAAGGCCGAGGGCGTCGAGGTTCTGCCGCTCGTCTCTCCGCTCGAGTTTGTCGCTGGCGAGGACGGCTCCGTGTGCGCCGTCAAGGTCCAGAAGATGGAGCTCGGCGAGCCCGACGAGTCCGGCCGTCGTCGTCCGGTTGCCATCGAGGGCGCCATCGAGGAGATCCCCTGCGATGTCGCGATCTCGGCTATCGGCACCAACGCCAACCCGTTCGCTGCCAAGATCGGCGGCAAGATGGAGCTCAACAAGTGGGGCTACATCGTCGCCGACGAGGAGACCGGCCAGACCACCGATCCCCGCATCTGGGCCGGCGGCGACATCGTCACCGGTGCCGCTACGGTCATTCTGGCGATGGGCGCCGGCAAGAAGGCCGCCGCTTCCATCACCAAGAGCCTGCTGGGCGAGTAATCACCTGCAACGCTAGCCATTAAACGGCATAGTCCCCGTCGAGCACACGCCCGACGGGGACTTTTTTCTATGCCGGCCGCCCGACCACCGCAAAGGTGCCTGTACCCTTTGTGATGGTTTTTGGTCGGTTAGCCTTCGAGTTGAGCCACCTTGTAGCGGTAGGCGGCGGCAATAACGTCTTTGCAACCCTCGCGGCCCAGCTTGGCGCGGTTGACGACGATGTCTTTACCGATCGTCATCTTCCACTTTCCGGCACTGTAGCGCTTATAGAACGCCTCGCGCGCCTTCTGCTGCTGCTTGACCAGCTTGGCGCCCTTCTTTTTGTTGAGGCCGCGCTTCTTGCGCACGATCTCGACGCGGTCCTCAAAGGGCGCAGTCACCAGCACGGCGATGTGGTTGGGGTTGTTGCGCAGCAGATAATCGGACAGACGGCCTTCGATAATGCAGCTCTCGGTCTCACCCAGATCCAAAATCACCTGGCTCATCTTTTGGAACAACTTGTCCGAGTACGAACGCGCATCGTAGCGGTCGGGCAGAAACGCCATGTTCTCCACGGCCAGGCGCTCGTCGTAGGCGGCCATCTTGTCGAGCGACTCGCCCGCGCGCAGCGAAGCACGCACCAGCAGCTCGTTATCGTACAGCGGAATCCCCAGCTCATCGGCGAGGATACGACCAATCTCGTGGCCCTCGGCGCCAAAGTCGCGCGCGATGGTAATGACCACAGGATTCTTCTTGTTCTCCAGATCGCTCATCGCGATTCCTTTCTCTATGTGACAAAGGGGCTGTCCCTTTGCCACATTCTACGCTGCCACCATTCGCCTCTGATATGCGCGAACCAGCAGCGAGATACCAAAGTTGAGCACAAAGTACATCGCAAACACCAGGCCGTAGAGCATAAGCACCTGCGACAGGTCGATCGCGTGGGCCATCACGACGTTAGCCGTGTACATGAGCTCGGCCACGTTAATGCCCGAAAGATACGAGCTGTCCTTGATGACGGTCGTGCACTGGCTAAACAGCGCCGGAATGATCGTCTTAAACGTCTGCGGCAGAATGATGTAGCGCATGGTGGCAAAGAAGCCAAAGCCCTGGCTCTGCGCTGCCTCAAACTGGCCGCGCGGAATCGAGTTGAGGCCGCCGCGCACAATCTCGGCCATAACAGCGCTGGTAAACAGCGTAAAGGCGATGGTCGAAATCACAATGTCCAAACCCTGCACCGTAAAGTAGATAAACAGGATCCACAGCAAGTTTGGCGTGCAACGGAACAGCTCGATATAGGCGCTCACCAAAATACGGAACGGGCGGGGCGCATAGCTTTTAACGAGCGCCAGCACCGTGCCAAAGATGAGCGAGAAAAAGATCGACAGCGCCGAGATCTCGATCGTCTTAACAAAGCCGCCCCAAATGTAGAGCAGGTTGGTCGCGTTGAAGATTTCCATGCGCTAGGCCTCCTCTACGTTGTCGAGCCCCAGCTCGGCCAAGCTCACGCCGCGCGGACGCTCCTTGGAGCGACGCTCGAGCCACTGCACCAGCATGGCAAGCGGAAAGCAGATAATGAAGTACATAAGGCAGCAGACGATGTATCCCTGCAGGTAACCGTACAGACTCACAAAGTTGTCGGAACGGTACATAAGGTCGCCGCCGGCCACGAGCGCCAGCACCGACGTGTTCTTGACCAGGTTGAGCGCCTGGTTACACAGCGGCGGCAGAATGATCTTGAACGTCTGGGGTAGCACGATGTACCAGTACGCCTGCGCACGGGTGAAGCCCTGGCTCTGGGCCGCCTCCATCTGACCGCGCGGAACCGCCTCGATACCAGTGCGGATGACCTCCGAAATGTAGGCCGCGTGATACAGGCCCACACCCAAGAAGCCCAGCACGAACGGCGCGATGCGCACCGGCTGGTCGGCACCGGTTATGGCCTGCAAAAACTGCGGACCGGCCATGTACATAAAGAGCACCTGCACGGGCAACGGGGTGTTCTGGTAAAACTCTACGTACACGCGGCTTATGGCGCGCAGCACGCGCGAACGGGTGGTAGAGAACACGCCCAGCAGCGTGCCCAGCACCAGCGACAGCAGCAGACCGGCAACGACCACCTGCAGCGTCACGCCAAAGCCCTCCCAGAAGGGCCCCATGTTTTGAAATGTCGTCGACCAGCGGTCGGCGTCAAACAATCCTTCGAGCATTTGATTCCTTCCTTGGACGATGCGCCTATACAAGACCCCAGGTCTTGACCTCTTGGTCGAGCCAGCCATCGGCCAGGCGATCGCAAATCACCTGATCGACCACGGCCGAAAGGTCGCAGCCCTTCTTGGTCGCCACGCCGTAGCCCTGCTCGCCAAACTTGACCTCGGGCTGCAGCAGCTCAACGGTCTCGTTCATGTAACCGGCCAGCGTGGAGCGGTCCATGGCAAAGACGTCGATATTGCCAGCGTCGAGCGAACTCTTGATGATGGGGTAGCCGCTAAAGGCCCTAAACTCGGGCTTACAGCTAAAGCCGTTGTCCTTGATCATCTGCTCGATCAGGCTCTGCGTGGTAGCGCCCTGGCTCACGCCAATGACCTTGCCGTCCAGATCCTCAATCGAGGTAAAGCCCGAACGCTTCTTGACCATGAGTCCCACGTAGTCGGTACGGTACGGCGTCGAGAAATCCCAGCTCTTCTTGCGCTCGTCGGTGATGGTGTAGGTCGCCGCGACCACGTCAAGTTGGCCGTTATCGATCAGCGGGCCGCGCGTCTTGGGCGTTACATCGGTAAACTCGACAAGCTCCTGGGCACGGGCCTCCTTGTAGCTCACGCCAAAGACGGCAGCGGCGATCTGGTAGCACAAATCGACTTCCATGCCCTCAAAGCGGCCCTTGGCGGTGTCGTAATAGCCGTAACCGGGAACGTCCTTCTTAACGCCGGCATTCAGATGGCCACGCGACTTAATGGCCGCGAGCTTGGACCCCTTGTCGGAGCCCTCGCCGCTGGTGGAGTTGCCGCAGCCGGTAAGCGCGGTCCCCGTCAGCGCGAGCATGCCGGCGCCCGCCAGCTGCAAAAAGTGACGGCGCGACACGGCCGCCCTCGTCATATCCGTCATGTCCATCACCGCGCCTAGTGCAGAATCTTGGACAGGAACTCGCGACAGCGCGGGTTCTCGGGGTTATCGAAGAAGTGCTCGGGCGTGCCCTCCTCCAGGATGCGGCCGTCCTCCATAAAGATGACGCGGTCGGCCACCTGGCGCGCAAAGCCCATCTCGTGCGTCACGCAGATCATGGTGATATCCTCCTGCGCGAGCTCGATCATGACGTCCAGAACTTCCTGGACCATCTCGGGGTCGAGTGCCGAGGTCGGCTCGTCAAACAGGATGATGGGCTGCTTGGTGCACAGGGCACGGGCGATGGCGATGCGCTGCTGCTGACCGCCCGAGAGATTCTGCGGATACTCGCCGGCCTTATGCGCCATGCCGACACGCTTGAGCGCGGCGATAGCGATCTCGGTCGCCTCCTCCTTGCTCTTCTTTTGCAGTTTGATGGGCGCGAGCGTCAGGTTGCCCAGCACCGTCATGTTGGGATACAGGTTGAACTGCTGAAACACCATGGAGCTATACTTGCGAGCCATCTCCAGGTGGTTCTTTTTGGTGAGCGGCGTACCGTCGATGACTACCTCGCCCGACGTGGGCTCCTCCAGATAATCGACGCAACGGATGAGCGTCGACTTACCCGAACCGGAAGGCCCGATCATTACGAGCTTCTCGCCGCGCTTGACGGTGAGGTTGATATCTTTGAGCACATGCAGGTCGCCAAAGTACTTGTTGAGATGCTTGATCTCGATCATGTCTGCCATGAATGTCCCTTCCCTGCGTTTACACGAGTTGAACTATTGTACGGAAAGAACCACGTTTTCGCAGCCCACACTACATTCCCGTAAAGAACCCGCAACCTTTAACCCACTCATTGGGGACAGACTTAAATGAGTACCTGCTCATTGGGTACTCATTTAAGTCTGTCCCCAATGAGCACCGCCCAGCAAAAAAGGGGCGTGACCGCAATGGCCACGCCCCCTCAACATCAACTATATGCCGCTCGGCCCCTACGCGAGGCAGGCTCCGACGATCTTTGCTGCGGCCGGCTTGTCGAAGTTGCCGCCGGTGGCCTTGCCCAGCGCACCCATGACCTGGCCCATCTGCTTCTTGGACGTGGCACCCAACTCGGCGATAACCTGCTCGATCAGGGCCTCGAGCTCCTCGCCCGAAACCTGCGCGGGCAGCAGGCTCTCCAGAATCTTGACCTGCTCGGTCAGGTTGTCGGTACGCTCCTGGTCGGTGCCGGCCTTGATGGACATCTCCAACGTCTCGCTCGTCTGCTTAATCAGACGCTTGATCATGCTGTTGACGTCTTCCTCGGTCACATCGCGGCGCTCGTTAACCTCGATGTTCTTCACCTCGGCCTTAACCTGGCGAATGATGGACAGGCGAACCTTGTCCTTGGCCTTCATGGCCGCGATCATTTCCTTCTGCAGCTCTTCGTTGGTCATCTGCAAATCCTCTCTAATAGGGTGGGCGGCACTCGCGCGAGCACCGCCCCATGATTACTCAGTCGTCGACGAATCGTCGGTCGAACTCTTGGTGACGCCCTTCAGGCTGACGTTATACGGGACGTCCTTGGGCATGGGGTTGACGGTGATGTCGGCATCCTTCTTGTACTGCTCCAGCCACTCGCTGTACGCGGTGCTGGCCGCCTGCGTCTTCACCACGTTGGAAACGTACTTCTTGATGGCCTTGGGCACCTGGTTGATGTCATCAACCTGATTATCGACATGGAAGTAGTCGGTGCACTTGATGACGTGGTAGCCATAGGTCGACTCGACGACTTCGCTCACGTCGCCCTTGTTGAGCCCCTCGAGCGCCGTCTGGTAGCTGTCGACAAAGGTGGTGAGCTTATCCCAGCCCACATCGCCCTTCTTCTCCTTGGAACCTGTGTCCTCGGAGTACTGCTCAACGGCGTCCTCAAAGCTCAGCTCACCGGAGTTGATCTTGTCCAGGCACTCCTGCGCCTTGGCCTTGGCGGCGGCCTTGTCCTCGTCGGAGGCGTCGGAATCAACCTTGATCAGGATGTTCGACGAGCGGCGGGCGTCGTTGTAGCTGGACAGGTTTTCGTTGATGTAATCGACAATCTCGCTGTCCTTGGGCTTGCTCGTGGGCGCGACGGCATCCTTGAGTTTCTGCTGCGCCAGACTCTCCTTGAGCGAGTCCTTGTAGGTGTCCTCGGTATAGCCGTAGGTCTTGAGGGTCTTCTTAAAGGCCTTGGCACCGCCCGCGCTCTTGCACGCGTCCTTCCAAGCCTTCTCGACCTCCTCATCCGACACCGTCACGCCGTTCTCCTTCTGTGCCTGTTGAAGCAGAATCTGCTGCGTGTAGGAGTCGATGAGTTGCTTGCGGTACTTCTTGGGCGTGAGGTCGTTGTCAACCAGATACTGCGCCCAATCCTCGTCCTTGGTGTAGCCGTAGGACGTGCGCATGCTCATGATCTGCTTGGTCACGGTGTCCTCGGTGAGGTTGGTGCCGTTGATAGTAGCAGCAACACCGCCGGTCAGCTTGTAGCCCGAGGTATCCTCGGCCTGCGACATAAGGCCGGAGCACGCCATCGCCGAGACGGAAAGTAGCATTGCCAGCACGCCAATAACCACCAGGACAATCTTGACGGTCTTAGACACGTACGTCTTGCGCTGCTTCTTGCGAGAACTGGAGGCGGCGCGAGCCTGCTGCTCGGGCGTCGGCTCGGGCGCGGGGTTCTTTTTCTTATTTGCCATAGTTGGCCTTTCGCATAACGAATCGAACAAACGCCATTGTGTCACAACGCAGCCCCCGCGGCACGCTTGGTGCATTGGGGACAGGTTAATCTGCACCATTTTGGTGCAAAGGGGACAGCTCTGGCAGCCGGCAGTTAGGGACAGTCCCCAAGTGCCGACTCAGCCCCATCTTAGAAGTGGCGGCGGATGGCGTCGACCATGCCCTGGGGCGTGGTCTGGCCGAGCACGTCGGCTGCGGCATCGGCGTCCATAAAGATGTTCATGAGCGCCTGCAGGGCCTCGACCTGGCCGCCCGGCTCGGCGATGCCCAGATTGATAACGATCTGCGCCGGCACCGGAGCGCCCATGCCGGCCATAGCGTTAAATGTCACGGGCGCGGCGGGCTTCACCACCGCGATATAGGGCTTGGCCACAAACCCCGGATCGGTATGCGGAATGGCAATGTTTGCCGCCGGCATGGCAAGACCCGTGGGATAGGCATCCTCGCGCGTGCGAACGGCGTCGAGCCAACCGGATGCAATGTAGCCACGTGGTGCAAGCTCGCCCTCAAGCCGCGCGAACATCTCATCCGGCGTCGCACACTCCCAATCAAAAAACACCAGCTCAGGCGTAAACAGCGCTTCGCTATCCACCATGCGCTCACCTCTCTCACCTAGTCATCGGAGGCGTTCTTGAATGACTAGTCGTTAAAGACCATCCCCGATGACTACCCAAAACAAAGGGTGGCCACGTGCGCCTTGGCGCCAATGACCACCCTGACTACTCGGCTAAATTGTACTGTGCGCCGCTAGCCGCGAGGCGCGTCAATTGCGACCTTGCCGCTCTCAAGCACGTGGACGCGGCCGTCGGCGAGCATTTGCACGACCTCGGGATACAGCACGTGCTCAATCGCGTGGATGTGCTCCTCGAGCGTGTCGACGTCCCAGCCCTCCTCAACAGCCAGCGCGCGCTGGGCGATGATGGGGCCGTTGTCGTAGATCTCGTTGGCAAAGTGCACGGTCACACCGGTTACCTTGACGCCGCGCGCAAAGGCATCGTCGATCGCATGCGCGCCGTTAAAGCTCGGCAGCAGTGCCGGATGCAAGTTGACCACGCGGTTGGGAAACGCCGCCAGCAGTGGCGTGTGCACCATGCGCATGTAACCGGCCATGACCACATATTCGCAGCCGCGCTCGAGCAGCTCGTGCGCGATGATCTCGTCGGCGGCGATGGGGTCGGCATAGACATCCTTGGACAGCGTAAGCGTCTGGATGCCCGCGCGCTCAGCGCGCTGCAAACCCTTAGCCGAAGGACGGCTCGACACCACAAGTTCAATCGAAGCGTTGAGTTTGCCGGCAGCGATCAGATCGATCAGCGCCTGCAGATTGGTACCCGAACCGCTGATGAGCACACCGATCTTGAGCGGCTCGGCCGTATCGGTGCCGGTCGGACGGGTGTAGGGCACAAAGCCCAGGCTCGCGGCAGCAGCCATCTGCTCGTTAGCGCTCATCGGAGTACACGACCTTACCGGAGCCCTCGACGCACTCGCCCACGCGGAACGGCTTCTCGCCCAGCGCGACCAGGGCCTCGGTCACGGCAGCCTCGTCCTCGGGGGCGACAATCAGGCACAGGCCGACGCCCATGTTGAAGGTCTTGCATGCCTCGTTGGGCGCGAGCTCGGCCTGGCGCGACACGTAGGTGATGACGGGCGGAACATCCCAGCCCATCTCGGCACCGTTGCGGGTGACCACGGCGTCGACGTCGTCGGCAAGCGCGCGGTTGAGGTTCTCGGTAATACCGCCGCCAGTGATGTGGGCAATGGCGTGCACCGGAGCGCCGCCGCGCAGCAGCTCCAGAATCGGCTTGACGTAGATGCGCGTGGGAGCCAGCAGGGCGTCTGCCAGCGAAGCACCGCCGAGCTCCTCGAGCGGACGGCTCAGCTCCTCCGCCTTAGCGGCGGCCTCGGGCGTGCCCGGCTTAATGCCGTCGACGCCGATGACCTTGCGCACGAGCGAGTAGCCGTTGGAGTGCACGCCAGTGGAAGGCAGGCCCAGGATCACATCGCCGGGGCGGACGTTTGCGGGGTCGAGCATCTTGGGACGGTCGACGACGCCCACGGTAAAGCCGGCAAGGTCGTAGTCGGCCGGAGCCATGACGCCGGGGTGCTCGGCCATCTCACCGCCCACGAGCGCGCAGCCCGCGAGCTTACAGCCATCGGCCACGCCCTTGATGATCTTTGCCATGTGCCCGGCCTCGATGTGACCGATGGCAACGTAGTCCAGGAAGAACAGCGGCTCGGCGCCCGAAGCCAAAATGTCGTTGACGCACATAGCAACCAGGTCCTGGCCCACCGTCTCGTGACGGTCCATAATCTGGGCGAGCACGAGCTTGGTGCCCACGCCGTCGGTACCGCTAATCAGAATCGGGTCTTCCATATCCTTAAGCGCGGCGGCCGAGAACAGGCCACCGAAGCCACCGATACCGCCGATGACCTCGGGACGGTTGGTGTCCTTAACCATCTGCTTAATAGCGTCAACGGCGCGGCCGCCCTCGGCGGTATCGACGCCGGCATCCTCATATGTCACATGCTTGCTGTCGCTCATCTGAGCCTTCCTCTCCCACTACCGTCCGCCGCGCGGGCGCCAAACGGTGCTCATAGTTGCGTTCATTTCGGCGTGTGCCATAACAGCACACGCCGTCATATCAACAAAACAGCAGGTAAAACCCACCAGAATAAACCTGTCCCTACATGGCAGGCTTTAGGCCTCGCCGTGCTCCTCTTCCCAGCTGCGGTCGTCGTATTTCTCGACCACGGCGTCGTCGTCAAAGTGCAGCGGCTTATCCAGGTTGCGGGGCTTAAAGCCCTCCATAAACTTATCGCGGCCAAAGCTCTCGGGAATCGCCACGGGGTAGCGGCCGGTAAAGCACGCATCGCAGTAACCGCCCTTGGGCATGACCTTAAGCAGGCCCTCGACCGAAAGGAAGGCCAGCGAATCGGCGCCGATATACTCGCAAATCTCGTCGACCGTCTTGTTGGCGCTGATAAGCTGCGACTGCACGTCGGTATCGATACCGTAGAAGCACGGCCAGATGACCTCGGGCGAGTTGATGCGGATATGAATCTCCTTGGCGCCGGCGTTGCGCAGCATCTTGACGAGCTGCACCATAGTGGTGCCACGCACGATGGAGTCGTCGATCACGACGAGGCGCTTGCCCTCGATGTTGTCGCGCAGCGGGTTAAGCTTCATGCGCACGCCCATGGCGCGCAACTCCTGCGTAGGCTCGATAAACGTACGGCCCACGTAGCGGTTCTTGATAAGACCCTCGCCAAAGGGAATACCGCTCTCGTGCGAATACCCCTCCGCGGGCGGCAGGCCGGAGTCGGGCACGCCGATGACCAGGTCGGCCTCGACGGGCTCCTCATGTGCCAGCTGACGACCCATGTCGTAACGGCAGGCGTAAACGCTCTTGCCGTTCATGATGGAGTCGGGACGGGCGAAGTAGACCTGCTCAAAGATGCAGTTGGCGGGCTCTTCGGCTGCAGGCACGCCCTGCTCGGATACCAGACCCTCGGCGCTGATGCGCAAGATCTCGCCGGGACGGACGTCACGGACGTACTCGGCGCCCACGATGTCGAGTGCGCAGGTCTCGGAAGCAACGACCCAGCCGCCGGCGCGCGTGACATGGACGGCGGAGTCGACCGTCGCGGCGCCGTCTTGCGAGGGCAGCTGCGAAACGGATGCGGCATCGGCCTGGTCCAGACCCTCGTCCACCAGCTTGCCCAGCACGAGCGGGCGAATGCCGTGCGGATCGCGGAATGCGTAGAGCGCCTGCTCGTTGATGAGCGTCATGGCGTAGCCGCCGCGCACGAGCTCCATGGTCTTGCGAATGCCCTCACGCAGATGACCCGTACGCTGGGTAAAGTAGCCGATAAGCTTGGTCGCGACCTCGGAATCCGAATTGGAGAGGAACGGCACGCCCAGCTCGATCAGCTGGCGGCGCAGCTCGTCGGTGTTGACCAGAGTGCCGTTGTGAGCAAGCGCGATAATGACGCTGTTGATGGTAGAAAGATGCGGCTGCGAGGCTTCCCAGCTCTTGGCACCGGCAGTGCCATAGCGCACGTGGCCCACGGCCAGCTGGCCGGAGAGCGTCGACAGGTCGGCGTTGGAGAACACACGGTCGAGCAGGCCCAGGTCCTTGCGAACCATAACCGTGCCGCCGTCACCCACGGCGATTCCCGCCGATTCCTGGCCGCGGTGCTGCAGTGCACGCAGGCCAAAGTACGTCAGTCGAGCCACGTCGCGATCGGGCGCCCACACACCAAAAATGCCGCATTCCTCATGCAGCTGGTCGGAGTCCGGATCATACGTCGACATGGTCTTCACCTGTCCCGCGGCGCGCTCGGCCGCGTGGATGGTTTCTTGAGACATGGCATCCCCTCAGAGCCTCGTTATTTGGCGTTACCTGCCCTATTATACGCACGGCAAGACAAGCACTCCCGCGCATGAACAGCGCTTTTTAAAAGCCCACCGAGCTTATAATCCGTTTTGCAGCCAAACATTTTATTGGGCAACCGCCTCGGGGCCGACGATCCCGCATACTTCCGTTGCGACGCGTCTCGTCCACCGCTAGGGCTTACATTGCTGCAATTGGGTCGTTTGTCCTGTCTTTTAGCAGGTCGGCGGCGTATCCTTGTACCTACAGCAAAACGAGAAAGGTTCTATATGGATCGAAACGAACTCGACCCCAGCGTCCCCAGCGCCACGGAGGTCAAGAAGATCCCCCTCATCATTAAGGTGTACGCCGTCCTGTGCATCCTGTCCGGCGTGGGCACGCTCCCTTCGGTCGGCGCCTTTATGTGGCAGGTCATCACCGCGCTCATCAACGGCAACGCCGCCGCCAAGCTCGGCGACAACACGCTCGTCGCGGTCGGACTGATTGTCGCCGGCATCATGCTCTCGGCTGCCAGTGCCGTCATCCTGATCATCTTTGGCCTGGACCTTATCAAAAACCAGCGCCGCAACGCTGCCCGTCTGTCCTATATCCTTATCGCGTTTACCGTCGTCGAGCTTTTGGTTGACGTGATGCTCCAGGGCATCGGGCCCTTCTTGCTGCGCCCTGCCATCCAGCTCGGCATCCTCGTCGCGCTTTCGGCCACCGTCGACCCCACGCTGCGCCAGGAGCGCGAGCTGCAGCGCCGCCTGCAGGAAATGCTCGATCGCGACGCCGCCGCCGAGGGCATGCTCGGGCGCGATGAAACCGGCGAAGGCTACATTAAGCTCAACTACTTCAACCTGTTCTGGGTATTCTTTGTCTGCTGCATACTCGGCCTGATCGCCGAGGACATCTGGCACATGACGGTCGACGACCCGGGCGTCTACCAGAACCGCGCCGGCATGCTGTTTGGCCCCTTCAGCCCCATCTACGGATTTGGCGCCGTACTCATGACCATGGTGCTCAACCGCTTCTACAAAAAGAACCCCATCATTATCTTTTTGGTGAGCGCGCTGCTCGGCGCAAGCTTTGAGGTGTTCGTGGGCTGGTTTATGCAGACCTCGTTTGGCGTGGTCTCGTGGAGCTACTCGCATATGAAGCTCTTTGGCATGCCCGATCCGCTCGCCGTCCTTACCGGCGGACGTACCTGCACGGGCTTCGCCTGCCTGTGGGGCCTGGGTGGCCTCATCTGGATCAAGCTGCTGTTGCCGAGGCTGCTCAAGCTCATCAACATGATTCCGTGGAAGAGCCGCTACTCCGCTACCGTCATCTTCACCATCATTATGCTGGTCGATGGCGTTATGACACTGCAGTCGCTCGACTACTGGTACCAGCGCGTCAACGGCACGGAGCCGGATATTCCCGTTGCGCAGTTCTACGGCAAGTACTTCGATAATGACTTTATGGAGAATCGCTTCCAGAGCATGACCATGAGCCCCAAGGATGCGACGCGCGTGTAGCGTCAACCGCGTCCAAAACGCAAAATGCCCGCCGGTATCACACGTACCGGCAGGCATTTTTATAAACGAGTCTTCTATCGACGCAAGCCTCTACGCCTCGCGCTCGACCTCACTCACGCATTCGTTCTTGATGGTGCCAACGAGTGCCTGCAGCGCATCGACCACGTGCGGGCGAATGTCCCCGCCGATGAGCACGAGCATGATGTCGTCACCCACGGCGAGCTCGCCGCTTGCCAGCCACACGCGCACATAGCCGATACCCGGCATCGCGCTCGTGGCCTCGATAGCAGCCTGCACCTTCTGAGCATCGAAGCCGAACACCATGCCGCCCACCTTGTGGCCCGGCGCCACGCCATCGGTCTCGACACCGCGCGCCTCGGACTTGGGCGTCGCGCGCACCACACCGTTATGCGTCAGATACATCCCACAGCCTGCCGCCGAAGCATCGGCCTTGGCCTCGCGCAGCCAAGCATCAACCGAAGGCATCGTTTTGCCATTCTCGAGCATCATTTCCCCTTTCACCGTCATTGAGTAGCCCATTATCTATTCCTCGACCGGCGTGAGCACCATGACGGCACGTGTGTTGCTCAGCGATAACGAACGACAGGTCACAAGCGTTACGACCTTGGTTGCCGAGGCGGCGCGGTCGCCTGCATCACTCGCCACTGCCGAAGCACCGTCGAGCATCTCGGACAGGTAGTTCTTGAGCCCGTCGTCGCCCTCAAAATTGGTCGTGCGCGCCTTGGCATACGTGTCCTCGACCACCTTGGTCGCCAGCGGACGCAGCTTATACGTCGCATCGCGCGTGATGTAGTACACATATTCAATGCTATCGAACGTCGCCTGATCAGTGGTGTCCGAAATCACGTTGAACATCGACCCATCGTTCATATGGTGGCCGTAGATCGTGGTCTGCTGGTCGACCATTCCCGGCGCGGTGTCATCGCTATCCAGGAAAATGGCACCGGACGCGTTAGCCGTTCCGTCGAACAGCGTGTTGAGGTATTTGGAGTTGTTGTTGGTCTGCACCACGGGATAGTTGATGTTGGTTCCCGGCACGTAAATCCAACCCACAATCTCGGGGTTCGTCTGAGCAAGCGCATCAAAGTCGATAATCGGCACGCCGCTGGCGTCCTTATCGCTTACATATTGCTTCTCGATTTTCTGATACGAATCGCTCGCCTGCTTATAGCCAATCTGGGCATTAATAAAAATAGCGGCGGCGGCGACAATCAGGCCGATACCGATGATGATGAGCAGAATGGGAATAATGGAGCGACGCTTTTTGCGCGGCGGCTCGGTGTAATCCGACGGCGCGGCATGCGATGAAGACCGGGGCGGCTTCTTAGCGTTGCTATAAGATGAAGGTCGATATGCGGCTGGCGCGTCCTGTCGACGATGCGTCGCCGGTGTCACGGGGCGCAGCGCGCGCGGCTGCTGAGGAGAGGATGTCCGACCCTGCTGTGCCGCATGGGCAGCACCCGGCTTCGATGGATCGGGAATCTGAGAAGCCTTGAATCGTTTTCCCTGATAGTCGGACATGGCTCTCCTTATACTGCGGTGAAACGGCAGAACGCCTAGGCGTCGGCCATCTCCTGCTTCATCTTCTCGATAACCTTGCGGTACTCGGGGTCGCATGCGCCCAGAATCTGCGTGGCATAAATGGCGGCGTTCTTGGCACCGTTGATGGCAACGCAGGCCACGGGCACGCCCGAAGGCATCTGCACCATCGACAGCAGCGAATCCATACCGCCCAGGTCACTCGTCTTCATAGGCACACCGATAACCGGCAGCGGCGTAAAGGCAGCCACGACACCACCCAGGTGAGCGGCCTTGCCGGCGGCGGCGATAATCACTTTGATACCGCGATCGGCGGCAGTCGAGGCCCACTCGTGGACCTTCGCCGGCGTGCGGTGTGCGCTCGCAATGACAAGCTCATAGGGCACACCAAGCGCCTCGAGCTCGGCGGTGCAGCCTTCCATAACGCCCAGATCGGACTTGGAACCCATGATGATCCCGACAACCGGCTTTTGATCTGCCATAAACAAAGACCTCCTGTTGAGAGCGGTGACGCGGCGGATCCGCGACCCTTAACTACTGAGAGTAGTATAGCTGCTCCCGTCCCTGCGGTCTTTGTGGTAGTTTGTCAGAGCATTAAAACAATGATTGACAGAGGTGTTCTGGGTAC
>USCS01000005.1 GCA_900552875.1 uncultured Collinsella sp.
GGGACTTAACCCAACATCTCACGACACGAGCTGACGACAGCCATGCACCACCTGTATGGGCTCCTCTCGGCCACGGGGTCTCCCCCGCTTCACCCATATGTCAAGCCCTGGTAAGGTTCTTCGCGTTGCTTCGAATTAAGCCACATGCTCCGCTGCTTGTGCGGGCCCCCGTCAATTCCTTTGAGTTTTAGCCTTGCGGCCGTACTCCCCAGGCGGGACGCTTAATGCGTTGGCTGCGGCACGGGGGGATCGTCCCCCCACACCTAGCGTCCATCGTTTACGGCTGGGACTACCAGGGTATCTAATCCTGTTCGCTCCCCCAGCTTTCGCGCCTCAGCGTCGGTCTCGGCCCAGAGGGCCGCCTTCGCCACCGGTGTTCCACCCGATATCTGCGCATTCCACCGCTACACCGGGTGTTCCACCCTCCCCTACCGGACCCAAGCCGCGGAGGTTCCGGGGGCTTCGGGGGGTTGAGCCCCCCGCTTCGACCCCCGGCCTGCCGGGCCGCCTACGCGCGCTTTACGCCCAATGAATCCGGATAACGCTCGCCCCCTACGTATTACCGCGGCTGCTGGCACGTAGTTAGCCGGGGCTTCTTCTGCAGGTACAGTCTTGACTCTTCCCTGCTGAAAGCGGTTTACGACCCGAAGGCCTCCGTCCCGCACGCGGCGTCGCTGCGTCAGGGTTCCCCCCATTGCGCAAGATTCCCCACTGCTGCCTCCCGTAGGAGTCTGGGCCGTGTCTCAGTCCCAATCTGGCCGGTCGGTCTCTCAACCCGGCTACCCGTTGTCGGCACGGTGGGCCGTCACCCCGCCGTCTACCTGATGGGCCGCGGAGCCATCCCCTCCCGTCGGGGCTTTAGCCGGGGTGCCATGCGGCACCCCGGGGTATCCGGTATTACCCGTCCTTTCGGGCGGCTATCCCGGGGGAGGGGGCAGGTTCTCCACGTGTTACTCAGCCGTTCGCCACTCGCTTCTATCCGAAGATAGGTGCCGTTCGACTTGCATGTGTTAGGCGCGCCGCCAGCGTTCATCCTGAGCCAGGATCGAACTCTCCGTCCAAAATAAATGGGCTTCGAGCCCGTCCGGTCCTCTCAGTTCATCGCTGATCGGTTCCGTTCGATTCATATGGTTCTAGTATAGGAAAAGGAATTTCTCGGGGCCGCCTCTCGGCGGCCTTGCGAAAAACAAATCCAAGTTAGACCATTTCAAATGGTTCGATGTCTGCCCGGATGCGACACATCTGGTGTGTCCATCCTCGCAGTATCCGGTTCTCAAGGTGCACGCCCCGCGGCTCATCCGGTCCGACCGGGCCGCGCGGCAAGGAGATATATTGCCAGACCGGAGGGGCGCCGGGGGCGGGAATCTGGGCGTACACATTTCCTACACATCTTTGAATCCGACTAACGTTTGCCAGCCGTTAACTACCGCTCGCCGAGCATCTCTTTATATAAGGCAGTCTCATGGTTAAAGCGGATACGTCCCCCTAGCTAAAGCACAGCCAGCATCGAGCAACTCATCACGTTCTTCCACCGAGAACCCCTCGGCGTAGACGCGCACCACTGGTTCGGTCCCGCTAGGACGGACCAGCAGCCACGTGTCATCCTCGAATGCCAAACGCAATCCATCCATATGACTAACGTTTTGCGGCACCTTGCCACAAATCGACTTGGGGTTTACGCCCGGCAGCAGGGTTCGTAACGTTTCGGCATCTTCGGCCTCAAGGCGTAAATCGCGTCGACCGTAACTCGTCTTACCAAAACTGTCCTCGAGTTGGTCGACCAGAACGCCCAAAGGCGCGTCCGTCTTTGCCATAAGCTCACACAGAATCAGACAGGCGAGGATTCCATCGCGCTCGGGCATATGCGCGGCGATGCCGATACCACCGGCTTCTTCGCCGCCTATGAGGACGCCACCCTTCTTCATCTCTGCCGCTATATATTTGAAACCGACTGGTTTGACGGTCACGCGGCAGCCAAGCGCCTCGGCAATGCGACGCACGAGCGTCGAGCACGAAAGATTGACGACGACGCGCCCCTCCAAATTACGAAATTGAACCAAGTCGCCCAAAACGAGCGCCATAATCTGATGCGGATGTATATATCTGCCGCGCTCGTCAACCGCGCCGATACGGTCGGCGTCGCCGTCGGTCACCAGGCCAGCGCAAGCTCCGTCCTCGATAACCGTATGCTCGCAAGCGTCCACCCACGGCTCAACGGGGTCGGGGCAGATATCCTCTTGGTCAGGCGCCTGCCCGGCGTGAATCTCGTGCACCTCAACGCCAAGCTCGCGCAGCAAGTCAGCTAGATAGCCCTGGGCTGCGCCGCCCATGGGGTCAACAACCACGCGCAGGTGCGCGGCGCGGATGGCTTCGGCATCGACAAACGATGCCACCGCTTGCATATAGTCAGGAATGATATCCGCGGTGCGATATTGCCCCTCGATCCCCATTGGCTCGGGAGCCATGGTCTCTTCGAGCTCTTCGATGACATCCTGGTTGGCGGTCGAGCCGTCACCCATGCGAATCTTGAGACACAGATAACCCTGCGGATGATGGGACCCCGTCACCATGAGCGCGCCGCACGCCTCACCGTCATAAGCCGCCGCCCACGTAAGGGCAGGGGTCGGAACAGGTCGCGAAGCGAGCACGGCGTCTAGCCCGTGCGCTGCTAGCACACCCGCCGCAAGCTCAGCGAACTCGCGCGCCAGGGGCCGAGTGTCGAACCCTATATATACCGTTTTGCCCGGATTGGTCTTTTGCCACAACTCGCCGACGGCATCGGCGATACGGGCAACGTTATCGGCAGTGAAGTCCTCATCGACGCGAGCGCGCCAACCGTCAGTTCCAAAATGAATTATCGCGCACACGCGCAGACACCTCACAGTGTTTGGATCATGGTACGCATGAGGTATACCCGCGATACACACTCGGCAACCTGCCGGCACCAGCATTCACCATTTGGGCAAATGCTGCCGAGGACATGCAGGCAATAAAAAACCGCCCCGTATGGAGCGGTTTTGCCCTTTATATATCGAGCGCCTCGGCCATCGCTGCCGTAGTGATTGCCGTGGTTCCACAGCAACTGCCCACCATTGCGGCACCGGCATGCCTCCATTCGATGCATGCGCGCGCGAAAGCTTCGGGGTTCTCGTGCCATACGGGGCCATCCTGAGTCTGGACCGGATCGCCCACGTTGGGACGCACCGTGACGGGAGTAGTCGCCGATGCAACCATCCTGGGCACCGCCGCATTCGCGGCCGCAAGCGAACAGCAATTAACACCAACCGAGTTTGCGCCGTGTTTTTCGGCGTACAAAACGGCTGCCTCGATGTTGAGGCCATCGCCCAACAGGTCGCCTTTATCGTCAACGACAAAACTCACCAGAACAGGCATGCCGTCGGCGGCATCTCGGGCGCCGGCAAGCATGGGCTGCAGATTACGGATAGACGTCACCGTCTCGATCAGCAGACCGTCAACACCAGCATTGAGCAAGGCGTGCGCCTGTTCGCGCGCAATGCCGCGGATTTCACGATACTCGACAGAGTCCTCGGCAAACCACTCAATACCGATCGGGCCCATCGAGCCCAGCAGTAGCTGAGGGTGCGCCTGGCGGGCATCGTCGACGGCCCCGCGATTGACCTCCGCCACGGACGGCGCAATCTGGTCGTGCTTGAGGGCATAGCTCGATGCCTGAAAGGTATTGGTAATGAGCACCTGCGCGCCGGCGGCGACATACAAGCGATGGATACGAGAAACGGTCTGCGGCTCTGCCAGATTCCAAAACGCCGGTGGAATGTCGGCGGCATCGTACTCACTCAACAAAACACTGCCCATGGGGCCCTGCGCCAACAAGGTCTCGCTCGACAAGCGGCGCGTAAGTTCCTCGGCACCAAAGCGGTTGTAATAACTCGTATCCATATATATCCCGCTATTCCTCGACGCTGATTCCCTGCTTTTCGAGATAGGCGAGCCAGCGGCTCATCGTGTCCTCGGATAGCGCATGCTCCATCATGCAGGCCTCGGAATCGGCTCGCTCAAATTCGACACCGAGCTCCTGAACCAAAAACGTGCGGATGAGGCGATGACGGTACCAGATAGCCGTGCCAACCTCGCGGCCGCGATCGGTCAGGATCACCTTGCCGTAGTGCGATTGCTCGACAAGCTCGGATGCCTTGAGAGCCGAAACCGCTTTATTGACCGATGCCTTGGAGACGCCAAGGCGCTGCGCGATGTCGACCGATCGAACGCCGTTGGTTTCCCCCTCTTCGCTTTCAATGCGAACCATGCACTCCAAGTAGTCTTCGTTCGCCACCGTCAGATGTAGTTCGCGCGAGCTATTTGTCGTATCCATGATCTTCCGTCCCTTCTGCATTCAATGGCTGATTCTACCCCATCCAAGCGTCGCGGTATGCCGTGGCATACCGTGCTAGAGTTCTTGTTGCACACGACGACCAAGATTGGAGCGGTCTTTATGGAAAACACCACCACGAACCCCGATGTCCTCGAGCGCTTTTTGCGCTACGTCCAGATCAACACGCAGTCCGAGGATGCAAACTTCGACCAGGTACCCTCGAGCGCCGTTCAGTTTGACCTTGCCAACGTGCTGGCTGAAGAGCTGCGCGAGCTTGGTGCGGAAGATGCCCACGTGACCGAGCACGCCTATGTCTGCGCGCATATCCCCGCAAGTGCGGGCGCTGAGGACAAGCCCGCCCTGGGCCTGATCGCCCATCTCGACACCACCGAAGTTGCACCGGGTGCCGGCGTGAAACCGCACATCGTACACTACGAAGGCGGCGACCTGGTCTGCGGCACGGTTGACGGTAAGCCCGTTGCCATGAGTACCGCCAAGCTTCCCGCCCTGAACGACCTCGCAGGTGAGGACCTGGTCTGCAGCGATGGCACCACGCTGCTGGGCGCGGACGACAAGGCAGGCGTCGCCGAGATCATGTCGCTTGTCGCGCGTATCGCTCAGGACCCTTCTCTGCCCCATCCCGCACTCGGCATTTGCTTCTGCCCTGACGAGGAGATCGGCCACGGAGCCGAGCTGTTGGATATCGATACCTTTGGCTGCAAGTACGCCTACACGGTCGACGGCGGCCCCATCGGCGAACTGGAGTGGGAATGCTTTAACGCCGCCGAGGCGACCGTCTGCTTTGAGGGCCAGTCCATCCACCCGGGCGACGCTAAGGGCCGTATGGTCAACGCAGGCAATCTGTTCTGCGACTTCAACGCGTTGCTCCCCTACGTACAGCGCCCGGAGTATACGGAAGGCTACGAGGGCTTTTATCACCTTGAGGGTGTATCTGCGACCGTCGATCACGCCACAGCGCGCTATATCGTCCGCGACCATGACGCCGCCAAGTTCCAGCAGAAACTCGACCTTATTGATGCCGCTGCCTCGATGCTCAACCAGCGTCTGGGTGAGGAGCGCGTGACGGTCGAGATTAAGCAGCAGTATCGAAATATGGCCGAGATCGTTCGTGACTATCCCGAGCTTATTGATGTTGCCAAGGAAGCCTACCTTGCCTGCGGCGTTGAGCCCCAAGTGCTGCCAATTCGTGGCGGCACCGACGGCGCCCAGCTGTCGTTCCGCGGTCTGCCCTGCCCCAACCTTTCCACCGGCGGCTATTGCTACCACGGCGTCAACGAGTTCGTCCCGGTCAGTTCGCTCGTCAAGATGACCGACGTGCTCCAGGAGCTCGTCGCCCGCTTTGCATAGGGAACTCGAACAATCTAGGTAAGCAAAACCGCCCCGTCCTCAAAACCGAGAACGGGGCGGTTTTTGGTGCAAGGGGAGTAGTCAGCACCGCAGGTTGAGCCAACGTCAGCGAGCGACGTCCAAGGCGAACAAGTTGGCATGAAAAAGGCAGGGCATTGACCTTCTGGTCATGCCCTGCCTTTTGAATGACAAATTGTCGCCTTGGGCGGCGCGCAGCGTCGAGCCGTTACGGCGTTTGGTAAAACGCCGTAACTTAGTAGTTGGCCTCGTAGCCGTTACCGTCGCCGGTGGGCTCTTCGTAGTAGTCCGAATCGCTCGAATCGCCTGAGTCATCGGAATCGTCAGAGCTGACCGATGAAGTTGCGGTACCGTTTGCGTAGTCGTCAGACGTGTTGTTGTTCAGGTCGCCGATCGTAGAACTGGAACCGTCGGAAAGACCCATGGCGTTGGGACCCTTGGGATCCTTGCCGGCATCGACGCGCTCCATCATTTCCTTGAGCTCGTCCTCGTAGACAAAGACGTAGCTCACACCGTCGATCATGGTGCTGTCGTCGGCGTACGAGGGCAGGTTGGCCGAGTAGATACCGTCGACATCCATACCGCGCATGGCGTTGACCGTAGCCACGATATCTTGAACGCTCATATCGGTTACGAGCATATCGGACAGCGAATTAACCAGGCCAAAAATCTTCGTGGCATCGAAGTTATTGAGAATCTGGTTGGCAAGGGCGCCAAGCACCTGACGCTGGTGGCGCATGCGCGTGTAATCGCCGTCGGCATAGGTGTAGCGGCAGCGGGCATAGGTAAGGGCGGTGGCACCGTCCATATGCTGCTGGCCAGCGGTAATCTTAATATCCAGGTGCTCGGGGTCGTCAACATCATCGGTTGCGTTAATGTCGATACCGCCAACCGAATCAATCAGCGCCTGCATACCGTCGAAGCTGACCTCGGCATAGTGGGAAATCTGAACACCGCACAGCTCGTTGACCGCCTCGACCATGGCCTCGGCGCCGCCAACGGTATGGCAGGCGTTGATCTTCATGGTCTCGCCCTTGTACTCGACCTTGGTGTCGCGCGGAACGGAAATGAGCGTTGCCTGCTTTTGCGTGGGGTCGATGCGTGCCAGGATAATCGAGTCGGCACGATACGTATCCTCGCCCGGACGGCCGTCGGTGCCAAGAAGCAGCACGTAGAACGGATCCTTTGCCTCATCGGTGTCAACCAGAACCCGACGCAGATTGTCAGTAATGACATTAGAATCGCCGAGCTTGCCCATAATGGTGGCAAACCACAGGCCGGCAGCGGTAGTGGCACTCAGCAGCACGCCAAGCACGACAATGAGCGCGACGTGACGAATCGTGTGGCTACGGCGACGTTGACGAGCGCGCTCGGAATAGCGAGCCACGTTATCGCGACTGTAAATTTTGGCCTGCGCACCAGTTGAGGGTCTTCGGGCGGTGGTATCCGCGAGGGGCTTTTTATTAAACATAGGCAACCTGTATTAGTAGATGACGGGATCGGGGACGGTAGCATGCTCGACATGCGCGCCAAGCGCCTGCAGCTTTTCGACAAACTGCTCGTAGCCGCGCTTGATGTGATGGATAGCCGAAACCTCGGTCGTCCCGTCGGCGATCAAGCCCGCTACGACGAGGGCCGCTCCGCCGCGCAGATCGGGCGAGGTAACCTGTGCACCCGAGAAACCCTTGACGCCATGAATCATGGCATGATGGCTCTCGATGCGAATGTCGGCACCCATGCGCACCAGCTCAGAGGCAAACATAAAGCGATTCTCGAAGATGTTCTCGGTAATGACGGAGCTGCCGTCGGCGAGGGCGGAGAGCACCATAATCTGCGCCTGCATGTCGGTCGGGAAACCGGGGAACGGAAGCGTCTGGATATCGACCGGCTTGATGCGCTCGGCACGATTCACATGGACGCCATCATCGGTGCGCTCGCACTCGATGCCCATGAGCTCCATCTTCTTGAGCACCATACCCAGATGGATGGGGCAAAAACCCGTGACATCGACACCGCGATCGTCGGCCATCAACGCGCCGGCGACGATAAAGGTACCGGCCTCGATGCGATCGCCCACCACGCGATGGGTAACGGGATGCAGCTCTTCCACGCCTTCGATAGTCACGACGGGTGTGCCGGCACCGACGATCTTGGCGCCCATCTCGTTGAGCATGTTGGCGAGATCGACGATCTCGGGCTCGCGAGCGGCATTATCGATAACCGTGGTGCCCTGAGCGCGCACGGAGGCCATGATGAGGTTCTCGGTGGCGCCGACACTGGCGAACTCGAGCGTGACGGTCGTGCCGCGCAGGCCCTGGGGCGCACTGGCGTTGATGTAGCCGTGGGCGGTATCGAACTCAACGCCCAGGGCCTCGAGACCAAGAATGTGCATATCGATCTTGCGAGCACCCAGGTTGCAGCCGCCCGGCATGGCGATCTTGGCGCGATGGAAGCGGCCCAGCAGGGGTCCCATGACGGCAGTGGAAGCACGCATCTTGGCAACGAGCTCGTAGGGGGCCTCCCAAGAATCGACCTGAGAGGTATCAATCTCGAGCGTGTGCTCGTCGAGAACATCGATCGTAGCGCCCATGCCCTTGAGCACCTTGCCCATCACGTGGACATCGGAAATATCGGGCACGTTCTGCAGCGTCGTCTTGCCCGGCGCCAGAAGCGTTGCCGCCATGAGTTTGAGTGCGGAGTTCTTGGCGCCCGAAACGGGCACGGAGCCTCCGATGGCGTGGCCACCCTCAACGCGGATAATATCCAAGGTCTACCCTTTCAAAAAGCATGCCCGGGATGGCTGAGCCATCCCGGGCATGATGTGTTCGCAAATGGTCGAACGCTAAATCGTTTGACTATTGGGCAAGCTTGAGCTTACACCATGCGATTTCATTATAGAGGTAGGCGCGGCGTGCATCATCCTCCGACAAATTACCCAGCTTCTCTTCAAAACCTTGAATATCAGCTTTAAGCTTGTCGGTATCGACGGTCGCCAAATCGCAAGCGCGCTCGGCGAGAACGGTCACGACATCGTCCGCAACCTGGGCATAGCCGCCGGCCACGGCAAACGTGTGGTCGACAGTGCCCATGGCCTTATCGGAAACGCGAACGTAACCGCGGTCGATCGTGCAGATCTCGCTGGAGTGAGCAGGCAGGACGCCAAACTCGCCATCCGTGGACGGAATCGACACAAACGCAGCGTCGCCCTCATAGGCGCAGCTCACGGGGCACACGATGCGGATACGCATAACCTACTTCTCCCCCATCTTGCGGGCGCGCTCGCGCACGTCCTCAATCGTGGAAGCATAGCGGAAAGCCTGCTCGGGCAGGCCATCGGCCTTGCCGTCGACAATCTCGGCGAAAGAGCGGACGGTATCCTCGACGCGGACGTAGACACCGGGGTTGCCGGTGAACTTCTCGGCGACGTGGAAGGACTGCGAGAGGAACTGCTGAATCTTACGGGCACGGTTGACCGTAAGGCGCTGCTCCTCGGACAGCTCGTCCATACCCAGAATGGCGATGATGTCCTGAAGGTCGGAGTACTCCTGCAGGAGCTCCTGGACCTTGACGGCGACACGGTAGTGCTCCTCGCCGACGATCGAGGGATCGAGAGCGTCGGAGGAAGACGCGAGCGGGTCGATAGCCGGGAACAGGCCGAGCGACGAAATGCTACGCGAAAGAACCGTGGTGGCGTCGAGGTGCGTAAACGTCGTGGCAGGCGCCGGGTCGGTCAGGTCGTCTGCGGGGACGTAGACAGCCTGGACGGAGGTAATGGAGCCCGTCTTGGTCGAGGTAATGCGCTCCTGGAGGTCGCCCATCTCGGTTGCCAGCGTGGGCTGGTAACCAACGGCGGACGGCATACGGCCCAGCAGTGCGGAAACCTCGGAACCTGCCTGGGAGAAGCGGAAGATGTTGTCGATGAACAGCAGAACGTCCTGGCCACGATCACGGAAATACTCAGCGGTGGTAAGGCCGGCCAGACCGATGCGCAGACGCGCTCCGGGCGGCTCGTTCATCTGACCATAGACCAAGCAGGTCTTGTCGATAACGCCAGACTCGCTCATCTCGAGGAACAGGTCGGTGCCCTCGCGGGTACGTTCGCCGACGCCGGTGAACACCGAGGTACCGCCGTGCTCCTGGGCGAGGTTGTTGATGAGCTCCTGAATCAGAACGGTCTTGCCGACGCCGGCGCCGCCGAACAGGCCCGTCTTGCCGCCACGGATGTAGGGCTCGAGCAGGTCGACGGCCTTGATGCCGGTCTCGAAGATCTCGGTCTTGGTGGTGAGCTCGTCGAAACGGGGCGCTGCATGGTGGATGGGGTAGAACTCCTCCACCTCGGGCATGGGCTTGCCGTCGACAGGCTTGCCCATGACGTTCCAAATGCGACCGAGCGTCTTGGGACCAACGGGCATCTTCATGGGCTCACCGGTATCGGTGGCGATGAGGCCGCGCTGCAGGCCGTCGGTCGAGGACATGGCGACCGTGCGGACGATGCCGCCCGGAAGCTGGCTCTCGACCTCGAGGATCGTGCTCAGATGACCGATCGGGGTCTCGGCCTCGACCGTGAGCGCGTTGTAGATCGGGGGCACCGCGCCGTCAAACTTGACGTCGACGACAGGGCCGATGATTCGCACGATGCGACCATCACCGGCAGTCGTCTTCTTGGTGGCTTCCTCGACCGCAAGCTTTACGGTGTTATTAGCCATTACTGTTCCTCCAATGCTGAGGCTCCGCCGACGATCTCGTTAATCTCGGTCGTGATCGAAGCCTGGCGCACGCGACTATACGTGCGGGTAAGGGTCGAGATGATCGCGGTAGCGTTTTCCGTCGCGGAGTGCATGGCCTTGCGGCGTGCACCCTGCTCGGCAGCCGCCGAATCGATCAGGGCCTGGTAGATGACCGTCAGGATATAAGACGGCACAAGCTTGCCGAGAACATGCTCGGGAGAGGGCACGAACTCGAACGTGGACGAGATGCGCTTAGGGGCGTCGGTCTCGTTCTTACGCGGACCGTGGGCCATAGCGATCATCTCGGGGTCGAGCGGCAACAGATGCTCGACGCGAAGCTCCTGATCCACGCGGTTCTTGGCGTGGTGGTAGACAAGCTCGACACGGTCAAGCTCACCGGCACGATACGCATCGCAGATATGAGAGGAGATCATGCGGGCCTGATTGAAATCGGGCTCGGAGGAGTTGCCCTCAAAGTGCATGACGACGTTTTCGCGGTCACGGAAATACGTGGCCGGTTTGCGCCCACACGCGATGATCTCGCACTCGATGCCGTCGTTCGCCCAAGAAGCGGCGAGCTTTTCGGCCGTGCGCTCCACCGTCGTATTGAAACCGCCGGCAAGGCCGCGGTCCGAGGCAATAACGACAATCAGGCCATGCTTGACGCTCTCATGCTTCTGCAGCATGGGATCGGTGCCCGAACAGGAGGCGTCGCCGGCGACCGTCAACATGACGTCGGTCAGCGCCTCCTTATAGGGCTCGGCCTGCTTGGAGCGATCGAGAGCACGACGGATCTTGGCCGTAGAGACCATCTCCATCGTGCGCGTGATCTGCTTGGTCGTGGTAACCGAGGAGATTCGCTTCTTAATGTCGCGAAGGTTGGCCATGGGGCTTAGTTCTCCTCTGATCCAGAAACATCCGAATGGTGCTTGGCCATGAACTGCTGCTTGAAGTCGCCGATGACGCGCAAGAGCTCAGCCTTGGTGTCATCATCGATCTTCTTGGCGCGAACCTTGTCGAGCAGCGAGCCAAAGCCATTGTCCATGTACTCGATGAGCTCGGCACGGAAAGGCAGCACGTCGGCAATCTCCAGGTCATCCAGGAAGCCCTCGTTGCCAGCGAACAGCGTAACGATCTGCTCGCCAACCTCAAACGGCTTGTAGCGCGGCTGCTTAAGGAGCTCGGTCATGCGGGCACCATGGGTCAGCTGCTTCTGAGTAGCCTCGTCAAGGTCGGAGCCAAACTGCGTAAAGCCAGCGAGCTCCTGATAGGAAGCGAGGTCCAGACGGAGGTTGCCGGCGACCTGCTTCATGGCCTTGGTCTGCGCATCGCCACCGACGCGGGACACGGAAATGCCCACGTCGACTGCCGGGCGCTGGCCCTGGAAGAAGAGCTCGGACTGCAGGTAGATCTGACCATCGGTAATGGAAATGACGTTGGTCGGAATGTAGGCCGAGACGTCGCCGTCCTGGGTCTCGATGATCGGCAGAGCTGTCATGGAGCCGTAACCGTTCTTCTTGGACATCTTGACAGCACGCTCGAGCAGACGAGAGTGCAGGTAGAAGATGTCACCAGGATAGGCCTCGCGTCCGGGCGGACGATGCAGCGTCAGCGACATCTGACGGTAGGCCACAGCCTGCTTGGACAGGTCATCGTAGATGACGAGCACGTGACCGCCGGGGTTGGTCTCGCTGGCGGGCTTGCCGTCCTCGCCGTTGTACATGAAGAACTCGCCGATAGCGGCACCGGCCATAGGCGCGATGTACTGCATAGGGGCGGAATCGGCAGCGGTGGCCGAAACGATGATGGTGTAGTCGAGCGCACCGTGCTGAGCGAGGGTCTCGCGGATGTTGGCAACCGTGGAGGCCTTCTGGCCGATGGCGACATAGATGCAGACCATGCCCTTGCCGCGCTGGTTGAGGATAGCGTCGATGGCAATGGCGGTCTTACCGGTCTTACGGTCGCCGATGATGAGCTCTCGCTGACCGCGACCAATAGGCACCATGGAGTCGATGGCCAACAGGCCGGTCTGAACCGGCTCGCACACCGGGGTACGGTCGATGACGCCGGGGGCCTTGAACTCAATGGGACGACGGTGCGTGGCGACGATGTCGCCCAGGCCGTCGATGGGCTGGCCGAGCGGATTGACGACGCGGCCGAGCATGGCGCGGCTCACAGGGATATCCATAATGCGGCCAGTGGTGCGGCACTCGTCGCCTTCCTTGATGGAGTCGACGGCACCAAACAGAACGGCGCCGACCTCGTCACGGTCAAGGTTCTGGGCAAGGCCGAAGACGGTCTCACCGGTATCGGAGCTCTTGAACTCCAGAAGCTCGCCTGCCATGGCGCTCTTGAGGCCGGAGACGCGCGCGATGCCGTCGCCTACCTCGTCGACCGTTGAAACCTCATGCGTATCGACCGTCGCGGAGAGGCTCGTGAGCTGCTCCTGCAGTTTCTTGGCGATATCCTGGGCATTGAGGGTTTCGGACATTAGGCTTCACCTCCGTACGAATTAGCAGAGTTTGCGAGGGTCTCCTGCGCGATGCGCAGCTGCGTCTTGACGGTAATGTCACGACGCTCGCCGCGGGCCTCGAGCACCAGGCCGCCCACGATAGACGGGTCGACCTGCTCGATAAGGAATACTTTGCGGCCGAAGTCCTGCTCGCATTTCTTAGTGATGGTTTGACGCAGCTCGTCGTCGAGCGGGATCGCCGTGGTGACGGTCACGCCCACTACATCCTCGTCTTCCTCGGCAACATACTTAAAGGCAGCTGCCACCTTGGGAAGAAGGTCGAGCTGGTCGCGCTTGGACATGGTGTCGAGCACGGCGATGATCTCGGGGTTGGCAGAAGCCAAGCGCTCGATCATCTCGAGGTCCTCGAACACATGGTTCTCGGCCTTGGCGGCTTCCAGAAGGGAGCGCGCGTAGGTCTCGAGCACTTTGTCCTGATAGCGGCTAGTCGGCATTCAGGCTACCTGCTTCCTGGATGTAGCGCTCGATGAGCTTCTTCTGCTCGGCCTCCTTCTCGAGTGCCTCGCCCACGATCTTGGTGGCGACGGCAACGGACAGGTCGGCGATGGAGTTCGCGGCACCGGCGTAGATGGACTTGCGCTCGTCCTCGACGGTCGTATGGGCCTTGGCGATGATCTCCTCGGCCTCCTTGTGAGCAGCCTCGATGATACGGGCGCGCTCGGACTCGGCGTCCTTACGGGCCTCGAGAACGATGTCGGCAGCCTGACGACGGGCGTCGGTGACGATCGAGTCGGACTCAGCGCGCTTGGCGATAGCCTCCTGCTTGGTCTTCTCGGCCTCGTCGAGGCTCTCCTCGATCTTCTTGCCGCGCTCCTCCATGGTTTTCATGATGCCCGGCAGGGCGACCTTGGCCAGCACGATCCAGATAATCAGGAAGGCGATAAGCGCCGGGATGAACTCCGCCATCTTAGGGATGAGGATGTCCGCACCGGCGGCGCCGTCCTCGGCGAACGCGGAAACCGGCATGAGCAGCGCGGCCGCGGACGCGGAGAGTGCGATCGCGCTCTTCTGGGATGAAAGATTCATACTTGACGCTCCGTGCTATTTAACGATCAGCGCGACAACGAAGCCGATCAGAGCCAGAGCCTCGCCGAAGGCGGAGCCCATGATGAAGACGGTGAACACGCGGCCCTGGACCTCAGGCTGACGGGCCATAGCACCCGTAGCACCCAGAGCAGACAGGCCGATAGCAAGACCAGCGCCGATAACACCGAGACCGTAACCGATAACTCCCACGATTCCTCCTTTGTCGTGCGTGTCTTATTTCACGCAGGATAACCTTTTTATAACTGCCGGGCTCCATGGGTACGGGCACCGGCGGTTTAACGAATTGCCTTACCTTTAAGGCGCGAACGGAAGACTACTCCTCCTCCGCGACCTCCTCTGCCTCGGAGACATACACGGCGGTAAGGACCGTGAAGACGTAAGCCTGGATGGCGCCGACCACAAGCTCGATCGCATAGATCAGGATGAGGATGGCAAGCCAGGCCAGCGAAGGCAGGGCGCCGACGGCGTGGGCCGCGGAAACCTGCTGAAGCAGCGGCTGCATGAACATGCTCGCCATGATGGCGAACGAGCCCATGACCACGTGTCCTGCGAACATGTTGCAGAACAGACGGACGGCGAGCGTGATGAGGCGCAGGAAGGTCGAGAAAAGCTCGACGACCCACACGAGCACGTTCATCGGGAAGCTCACGCCCTGCGGGGCGAGGCTCTTGATGTAGCCGATCACGCCGTGAGCCTTGCATCCGTAGTAGATGAAGTACACGAAGGCGAAGATGGCGAGCGCGGCGGTGGAGCCGATTGCACCGGTGCCGGGCTTCATTCCCGGGATCAGGCCGATCATGTTATTGATCAGGATGAACAGGAAAAGCGAGCACAGGAACGGGAAGTGCTTCTTCCAGTTCTCACCCACGACGCCCTTGCCGATATCGTTCTCGACGTACTCGATGATGTACTCGAAACCGTTGACGAAGAAGCCCTTGGGAACCAGGGCCTGCTTCTTCTTGAACACGGCCAGGACGATCAGGAGCACGATCGTGGAGACGATCAGCCAAAACGAGTACTGCGTGATGCCGCAGCTCAGATCGCCCACGACAGGGGTGGAGCTGAACTCGCTGACCAGATGATTAATCTCATCAGGCAGCTTTTCAAAAATTTCCACGACTTACCTTTCGACCTCATGAGGATCTCGCAGCGCCTTGGCGACGCGAACCGTGCAGGCGGCCATAAAGGCCACGAAGCCGATCGCCTCGCCCAGGAGGAACATGCGAAATGCCTCTCCGAACAACACAAACACAACCAAGGTAAAGACGAGCAGGGCGATTGCCGAGACCGCCAGACTCACCATACCCTTGAGCATGTCCGCATTCTGTTTATCGTCAAGAACCGGCTTGAGCGTAAAGACAAAGGGAAGGAAGGCAATTGCGCCCGCGATGGCGCCTGCAACGATAGCGAGCAGATCGGCTATCTGAAACATTGGCGTCCTCACTTTCCTTTTTTAACGCCTCACAGAACAGTTCCCGCCAAACATTGGTGACTATTGTACGAGCCAATCGCTAAAGTACAACCGAAAAAGCATCGGTTAATACGCACCTGTTCGTTTTCTTAAGACCTTCTTTATGCCGCAGGTACGGTAATACGTTTTTCTCGAACCCTGCAGGGCAAAACGTCCGTTAACAGGAGTGCGCGTGGACGTCTTTTGCTCGCCCGCGCGCACCATTTCTTCGTATTTTCGACGTTAGCCGGTATGGCCCAGAGATTACAGCGTGCCGTAGATGCGGTCGCCGGCGTCGCCCAGGCCGGGAACGATGTAGGCAGCCTCGTTGAGATGGTCGTCGATAGCGCAGGTATAGATATGCACATCTGGGTCCTTCTCGGTCAGCGACTTGAGGCCCTCGGGGGCCGCGACGATGCACAGCATGCGGATGTCCTTGACACCGCGCTCGCGCAGGTAGCTGATGGCCATCTCGGCCGAACCGCCCGTGGCGAGCATGGGGTCGACGACCAGGCAGATGCGCTGGTCGATATCCTTGGGCATCTTGCAGTAATACTCATGCGGCTCATGGGTAACCTCGTCGCGTTCCATACCGATGTGGCCTACGCGAGCGGAGGGCACCAGGTCGAGAATGCCGTCGACCATGCCAAGGCCCGCACGCAGGATGGGCACGATGGCGAGTTTCTTGCCGGCGAGCTGTTTGAACGTGGCGGTAGTGATGGGGGTCTCGACTTCGACGTCTTCCATAGGCAGGTCGCGCATGGCCTCGTAGCCGTCAAAAAGCGCGAGTTCGCGCACGAGCTGGCGGAACTGGTTGGTGCCGGTGTTTTTGTCGCGCAGGATCGACAGCTTGTGCTGGACGAGCGGATGATCGACAAGCGTCACACGGGACGCATCGTAGGTGACGGTCATGGGTTGATTGCCCCTTTCGTTGCGGCCGCAAAACGGCCTTGCTGACAAGGCGCGCAGCAATGTTGCCGCCGCACGCCATGCATAAGTTTAGCGGTTTGTTGTATCGAGCAGCCCATCGCAGCCCTACTGTGCGGTACTGAGCGAGCGCTTGACTGCATCACGCCAGCCCGCAAGGTTTTGCTCGCGACGCTCGGCGGACATATGGGGAAGGAAGGTCCTAACGATCTGGGCATTTTGCTCCAGCTCTTCAAGGTCTTCCCAATAGCCGACGGCAAGACCCGCCAAGTACGCGGCACCGATTGCCGTGGTCTCCACCGTCTCGCATTGCAGCACGGGGATATCCAGCAGGTCGGCCTGGAATTGCATGATGAACTCGTTGCGTGAGGCGCCGCCATCGACGGACAGGCGCTCAATCGAAAGTCCCACGTCCTGCTCCATGGCGCGCAGCACGTCATAACTCTGGTAGGCCATGGACTCGCAGGCCGCACGCACAATGGTCGCGCGACTCGAGGCACCGGTCAGGCCGCACACGATACCGCGGGCATGCGGATCCCACCAGGGAGCGCCCAAACCCGCAAAGGCGGGAACGAAGTAGCAGCCCTCGTTGTCGTTGATTGAAACGGCGAGTTGCGCGGACTCGCTCACACTCGAGATGATGCCCATGTTGTTGCGCAGCCAGTTCATGGTTGAGCCGGCGGCAAAGATAGAACCCTCGAGCGCATAGCTGATCTTGCCGTCCGCGGCGATACCGATCGTGGAGACCAGACCGTTCTTGGATTCGACGACCTCGTCGCCGGTGTTCATGAGCATAAAGCAACCCGTGCCATAGGTGTTTTTGGTCTGGCCGGGATGGAAGCAGCAGTGGCCGAACAGCGACGCCTGCTGATCGCCCGCCACGCCCATGATGGGCGGCATGTTGGTCATGATGTCGCTCGCGACGCGGCCGTAGTCGCCCGAGCTCCAACGAACCTCGGGCATCATGGAACGTGGAACGTCAAAGAGCGCCAGCAGGTCGTCGTCCCAATCGAGCGTATGGATATTAAAGAGCGCCGTGCGGCTGGCATTGGTGTAGTCGGTGGCAAAGACCTGACTGCCGGTGAGGTTGTAGATGAGCCAGGTGTCGATGGTGCCGAACATGAGGTCGCCCGCCGCCGCGCTCTCACGCGCACCGTCGACGTTGTCGAGGATCCACTGCACCTTGGAAGCCGAGAAATACGGATCGAGCGTGAGTCCCGTGCGGGAGCGCACCAGCTCTTCTGCGCCTCGCTCGACCAGCTCGTCGATCAGAGGTGCGGTGCGACGGCATTGCCACACGATGGCGTTATAGATGGGTTGGCCGCTTATGCGGTCCCACACCACCGTGGTCTCGCGCTGGTTGGAGATACCGATGGCGGCGATGCGGTCAGAATGGATGCCGCTCTTAAACTGGACCTCCATCATCACGCCGATCTGGCTGGCAAGCACCTCCATGGGGTCTTGCTCTATCCAACCGGGACGCGGGAAGCTGGTTTTGACGCTACGACGTGCCTGCGCGACGATGCAGCCGTACTCGTCGACGATGGTCGCAAGTACCGAGGTGGTGCCGCAGTCGAGCGCCATGATGTAGGAACCGCCAAAGTTAAACGAGGCATCTTCCATGCCCAGGCTGCCCAGATTCAACGACATCGCTTACACCTTTCTATTGCATCGGGTCGGACAGGACCCGTTCGATCTCTGATGCGGGAAGTGCACCTTGGCGCAGGATCTGGAGCCCGCCGTGCTGGAACGACACGATGGTCGAGGCGTCGCGACACGGGGTCTCGCCGGCGTCGACGGCAACATCGACCCCCTCCAGGATGCGACCTTCGACGGCGGCAAAGCTTGCCGGCGAGGGCGCGCCGTGTGTGTTGGCGCTCGTGCAGGCAAGGGGACTGCCGCAGGCGCGGATGAGCGCTTGGACCACGGGAGAGGCCGAAGCGCGCAGGGCCACGGTGTCGTCGGCAGCACGCATAAAGGTCGGCACGCAGGGAGCCGCCTTGACCACGATAGTCAGGGCTCCCGGCCAGCATCGTCGCGCAAGTACGCGGGCATCTTCCGGGATATCCACGCCATAGCGGTCGAGCGCCTCGACGCCATCGACCAGCCAGGCGACCGTTTGGGTGAGCTTGCGCTGCTTGAGGGTAAAGATGCGGCGGTAGCCGGTACCGAGCGCAGGGACCGCGGCGCCATTGACGACAGCCTGCGGATCGCGCGGCCACGATGGGAATTCGCTTGTATCTTGGGGCACGGCGTCCGAGAAGGCGTTGACTGCCACGGCGACACCGTAGACGGTCTCGGTCGGGATCAAGGCCAGGCCGCCGCGGCCGAGCACCTCGGCCGTGTGCTCGACGGCGAGCCGATGCGGCTCGCGCGTTCCCTCGTATACCCGATAGACCGTCTGCATGTGTATGCCAGCCCCTTACGCTCTGGTGAAAGTTTGTTTACTGAGGGGCATTCTCGCACGAAACATTCAGCCTATTTGCCCAGAGCGCATGTTGGTTTGGTGAGCGGCTCTAGTAGTCGGTGAAAGTGAGGGGGTTAATTGAAGATTTTTAGCGCGCAAGCGTAACGGTACGATCGGGAAACTCGATGCTTGCAACCAGTTTTCCGCCGAGGCTCTCTGCGTACCTGCTCAGCGTGTCAAGCCTCATCGAACCCAGCTCGCCGCGCTCGAGCTCGGATACACGTTTTTGAGAAACGCCCATCGACTGGGCGACCGACGCCTGTGTTAGATCTTTTAGCCTGCGAATCTGAGCAAGCTTATAGGCTTCGATACGATCGCGAGTCCTCTCCTGCTCGGCGGTAATGGAGTCGCGTGTTATCCCGCGAGATTCCATATACTCATGCAGTTCCATCTCGATCGAGCCTCCTTACGTGGCGACGGTATATTTGCTCGGCCTTTGGAATGTTGATCGCATACCAGCCGTTCCATTTTGCCCTTGACGATCCCGCTCGCGACTTATCACCCGCCAATAGCAATACCGCCTGGCGCTTGGGGTCAAAGGCGAAGAGGATGCGGATCACCTGCCCACCACATGAAGTCACTCTCAGCTCCTTTAAATGATGAAGCTTCGAGCCCTTGACACGGTCAACCAGTGGACGACCAAGGCTGGGACCTTCCTTTTCGAGCACCAAAAGGTCTGCATAAATCTGCTTCAGCGTAGCTTCATCCTGCTCATCAAGCCAAGGTTCAATGTAATCAAGCACGATACGGTACCGATGCAGCTGATTTGACATACCTTTCTCCTTCTATAGTAGAAGTTTTACGGTATATTGCAAGAGCAAACTTGAGCAAATGTCTATTAGTTCAGCTTAATTACGCTGCTTGGGCTCGGTGACGATGGCTCGAACGATGCGGGGACGATCGGTGAGGTCGTGGACGATGCGCACGTCCGACAGACCCGCTTGACGACAGAGCTCGGCCGCGGCATCGAGGGCGCCCTCGTAGAGCTCGCAGGCAAACAGGCCGCCGGCGCGCAACATGTAGGGCGCCGCGTTGAGCAGGCGGCGGAAGATATCGAGGCCGTCGGCGCCGCCCTCGAGCGCCAGGTCGGGCTCAAAGTCCTTGACCTCGTGCGGCAGCGAGCGCATGACGCCGGTCGGGATGTAAGGTGGGTTGGAGACGAGCACATCAAAGGTGCCCCACTCTTCGCGGGGAATGGAACTCACCAGGTTGGTGAGGCTAAAGGCAACCTCATCTGCCGTGAGGCCGAGGGCGTCGCGGTTTTTGGTGGCCAGATCGATGGCGCGCGGCTCGATATCGGTGGCGGTGCAGGTAACGTGACCGCGGCGCTCCCAGGCAAGGGAGAGCGAAATGCAGCCCGTGCCGCAGCCGACCTCGAGAACGCGGGCAGTGCGGGGCTCGGCTGGGGCAGACGCAGCGGCATCCTGAGCTGAAGCCGTCTCCTGGCCGGCACCCTCGATGGCGATGCCGTATTCGTCGAGCTCGGACTCGGCGGCTTCCGCGGCTTCGGCTTCTGCTGCCTGCGCGGCGGCTTCCTCGGCCTCGCGGTCGGCCAGTTCCTCGGCATAGGCACGGCTGCCCAGTACGTCGCCGCCTAACGCCGCCTCATCGGCAGCCGTCAGGTTAGCGGCACGGCGCTCGGCAGTCGCGCGCTCGTCGGCCAGCGCCGCCTCGGCTTTGCGGGCCTCTTCGACCTCATCGTTCCAAGGCAGCTCAACACGCTGACGGGCAGCAGCCTCGGGGCTCAGCACCTCGGCATCCAGATAATTGAGGACTTCCTCGACGAGCATCTCGGTCTCGGGGCGCGGAATGAGCACACCGGGGGCGCACGCGACGTCGATCATGCGAAACTGCGTGCTGCCGGTGATGTATTGCAGCGGCTCGCCCTTAGCGCGGCGGACAACGGCCGCATGCATGGTCTCGAGCTGGGCCGCGTTAAGCGTCTCGTCCATACGCATATATAGGTCAATGCGCGCCAGGCCCGTGGCGGCACACAGCAGCCACTCGGCAGAAAGACGGGGGTGCTCCTCGCCGCGCTCGGCCAGGTACTCCTTGGTCCACTCGAGACAACGCTTGATGGTCCAAATCTCGTTTGCCATGGGGCCCTCCCCTCTTAAGCGCCGGACGGCGCGCGAATGTCGGAGCAGATTGTACGCGAGGCTAGCGCTTGGCAAGGGACGATTGAAGGCAATTATCGAGAATCAGCCCAGATTTTTGCTTGGAACCTGCCTGAAATGTTCATTCATCGACGTCTAAATCTGCATTCGTCAAGCTTTTGGCAAGGTTGCCCCAAAACTGACCAATATCCAACCAAGAACTTGCCACATTGCTTGACGCGCGACGCGGTAAAAATCACCCCGCGACTTCTTGAACGATTTTTCGAGCAATATTTTCAATTACAGATGAAGGCTGCTGATTACTTTAAGCAGTTAGACAGCTTAATTTCTAACAAAGCAGATTAAATAAACTTGAAAAGTAATTTACCCAACCTAGTCATTTAAGAACGTCCCCAATGACTACCCCGCATCCGGAGCAAGGCAACGCCGCAGGTAGAGGGCGGACAGCGAAAACGCCCCTAAGCGAGCAAGGTGACGTGAAAGAGGAGGGAAGCGTACTTTGGTACGCGACCGACGATTGAACGTCAGATTGCCGCTTAGGGGCGTTTGCAGCGTCGAGCAGTTACGGCGTTTGGTAAAACGCCGTAACTTAAACGGCCTGTGCCAGCTTCTCGGCTCGCTCGGCGGCGGCGAGTGCCTCGATGACGGTGCCGAGCTGATCGCCCAGAAGGACGCCGTTGTAGGTGGAGTTGAAACCGATGCGGTGATCGGTCACGCGGTCCTGGGGCTGGTTGTAGGTACGGATCTTCTCGGAACGGTTGCCGTGGCCGATCTGGCTCTGGCGCTCGGCACCAAGCTCTGCCTGCTGCTTCTCGAGCTCCATCTCGTACAGACGGGCGCGCAGCATCTGCATGCAGACCTCGCGGTTCTGAATCTGGGAGCGCTGCTCCTGCGACTGCACCACGGTGTTGGTGGGCAGGTGGGTGATGCGCACGGCGGAGTAGGTAGTGTTAACGCACTGACCGCCAGGGCCGGAGGCGCAGTAGGTGTCGATGCGCAGGTCGGACTGGTTGATCTGGACGTCGATCTCCTCGGCCTCGGGAAGTACGGCGACGGTAGCCGTGGAGGTCTGAATGCGGCCCTGGGACTCGGTCTTGGGAACGCGCTGGACGCGATGCACGCCGGACTCGAACTTCATGACGGAATAGACGCGGTCGCCCTCGACCTTGAACTCGATGGATTTAAAACCGCCGGCCTCGCTGGGGCTGGAATCGAGCACGGTGGTCTTCCAGCCGCGCGACTCGCAAAAGCGCTGGTACATCTTGTACAGGTCGCCAGCGAAGATGGCCGCCTCGTCGCCACCGGCGGCGGAGCGAATCTCGACGATGGTGTTCTTGTCGTCGTTGGGGTCGCTCGGAATGAGCATGTACTTGATATCTTCCTCGAGCTGGGGAAGCTTGGCCTCGTTTTCGGAGATGTCCATCTGGAGCATTTCCTTCTCATCGGCATCGGTGGTATCGTGCAGCATTTCCTTGGCAGCCTCGATGTCATCGAGCGCGCCGATGTACTCGCGCGAGGCGGCAATGAGGTCAGACTGGTGCGCGTACTCCTTGTTGAGACGCGTGAACTCCTTGATGTCGGAGGCGACGGCCGGGTCAGAAAGCTTCTTCTCGAGCTCCTCGTAGGCCTTGATGATCTTTTCGAGCTTGTCGCGCATGACGGACTCCTTTATATGCGTGAAGGCGAAAATCGGCAGAATTGATGGGGCGCGGGGCGCCGCTGCGGGGGTAAGCCCAGCTAGAGCATGTCGATCTTCAGATACATGCGCATCCCTTCGCGTATGGGGTACATAATTGCGGTCTAACCCATACATGATAGCGTGCGCAGGCAAACCTGCATATAACCCGCACGGAATGATTGGCGCAAACAAACCTGACCCCATTGCACCAAGGGCTTGCTTTGTGGCTAGAGCGTATGGAGCAGGGCGATGAGGAAGCGGACACCCTGGAGGTAGGCGCGGCGGGTAATGCGCTCGTTGGTGCCGTGGACGCCTCGGTCGCACTCGTCATCGTCTACCACAAAGGCAGAGAAGCGAATGCACTCGGGGCAAATGCGCTGGTAGTTGGCAGCATCAGTCGCGCCAATCACGGTCGAGGAAACGATGTCGACAGGAGCTCCGCCCACCGCACTCGGTCCGTTTTCCTCTGTCCCCCTTGAATCACGGAAATAGCGGGCGGCGATGGAGCGAACCACCTCGAGGCCGGGACCACCGATGCGCGGGGACGGCGAAGGCTCGGAGCTGCCGGGGCCAAGTTCGACCTCCACACGTCCGGCAAGGCCCGCCGCGGCAACCGCCTCGCGGCAGCGCGCCACAACGTCGGCCACGCTCGTGCCCTCGAGCATACGGAAATTGATATTGGCCCACATATCCTGCGGCATTACGTTGGCGCCGGTGCTGCCACCCTCGATCTGCGTGGGCGCGCAGGTGGTGGTCACGAGCGGATAGAGCTTCTTGCTGGCGAGGCACTCGCGCACGATGGTGTCCTTGTTGGAGGCAATCTCGTCGGCCGTG